>CBJLQC010000136.1:0-6819 GCA_966424955.1 uncultured bacterium
GCGCTACAGCAGCGCGAATTCGAGATGGAGGCGCTCGGCTACAGCGCGGTCAAACACCAGCGCGAGGTTGGCGTCGGTTACTTCGACCAGGTGCTGATGACCATTACGGGTGGTGCCAGCTCGACCGCTGCGCTGGAAGGCTCGACCGAGGCGGCGCAGTTCGAGAAGCCGCCGACGCCCCACCTGGCGGTGGGCTGATATTTCGATCAGACGAAGTGAGGTGAGCTTCGGCTCACCTCACTGCCGTCTCCTGCAGTGACTGCTCGAATGCTGTCACGAATGAAGCCACTTCATCCCAATCCGTGAACTCGTAATCGCGCGATGTGTCCGTGGGCAGTCCGCTTTCCGTCGCGGCCCGCTTCATGATTAGTCTCTTCACGAAATTGTAGTTCGTGTACCGGAGCGCACCCGCCACGGTTGCGGTGGTCTCCGGATGCCAGCCGGTGTCGGCCACGAAGTCCGTGACGTAGCTCTGCGCGCGCGTGCGATCGGCTTCCTGCGCGCTCATGCTCACGGACATGAAGGCGCTCGGTATCTCGTTGAAAAGCGGGAGATTTGCGCGGATGAAGCTGCGCGCGATGTTGGTGTGCTTGCCGTCGTGGATCGAGGCGACCAGCATCACTGCATGCGGCTTGGTCCGCATCACCGCCTTACCGACGTCCTCGCACTGAGTGGTGTAACCCTGGTCGCGCAGCTCCGCGTCAATGCGTTCCGCGATCCGCCTGGCTTGCCCTTCCGCGCTCGAGTACAGAATCTGGATAGTCATGCGCCAAAATTCGCCATCCCGCGACGCCAATGCAGTAGGGATATTCCTGATGATCCGCACGAAATCTCTGTTCGCTGCCCTGCTCCTCGCCGCGCTGTCGGTGGCAGCCCAGCAGCCCGCGGTGCCGCCCGAGGTGCGCCCGGAGTGGCGCGCCGCTATCGGCGATTACGTGGCCGGCGACAGCGTGATCTATGTCGCGGAAATCGACGGGGCGCTCCGCCTCCGGACGGGCGCCTTCTCGGTCCTGCGGCTGCCCGATCCGGCTGTTGACCTCTCACCCACGGTCCTGGTGTACAACGGGCGCCGGTTCGCGCGGCGCGATGTTGCACAGGGCACTTTCCGTATCACGCCACTCCGGCCGGTCGAAACCCTGCGCGCCGCGGCCCTTGCCGCGACCGCGCCACCCCAGGCGGATACGCTGCTCGCCCCCGACCTGGTGGAGTTGCGGTCGCTGGAGCCGACCCTTCGCTACGACATCCGGTACGCGACGACCAACAACTTCATGAGCGCAGTGTTCTACTCGCAGGCACGTGCGTTCCTGCAGCGCCCTGCCGCCGAGGCGGTCGTGCGTGCGCATCGCCGGCTCGCCGTGATGGGCTACGGATTGCTCATCCACGATGCGTACCGGCCGTGGTATGTCACGAAGATGTTCTGGGATGCGACGCCGGACAGTCTCCGGCATTTCGTGGCCGATCCGCGCGCCGGATCGCGGCACAACCGCGGCGCCGCCGTCGACCTGACGCTGTACGACCGGGCGACCGGTTCAGTCATCGAGATGCCGAGCGGCTATGACGAATTCTCGCCGCGCGCGTACCCGGAATACCCGGGCGGCACGGACCGGCAGCGCTGGCACCGCGAGCTGCTGCGGCGCGTGATGGAAGCAGAAGGCTTTCGTGTTTACGAGTTCGAGTGGTGGCACTTCGATTACCGCGACTGGCGGCGCTATCCGATTCTCAATCGACGATTCGAAGATCTTTGATCTGTCCATGCTCGCGCGCCACGCGGGTCAGCAACTCGGCATACCAGTCGTAGGCGGCGCTCAGCTCCGGCTCGAATCCGGTACAGCCCCAGATGATGGAGAGCGTGCGCATGGTTTGGTCGTGCGTCTTCGTGCGCTGCGCATCCTTGACGGCATTGGCGCACGGGCCGGCCGCATCGTGCAGGCAGACCAGCCCCTCGACGTCGATTTCCTGCCCCGACGCATTGAAGACGTAGCGGTTGTCGGTACCCGCAATGCCAATGCGGAGCGGCGGCGTGGCCAGGTCCGGATCGATCAGGCTGATCGGGAAGCCGCTGTGCAACGAAACAATGTTGCAGAGATCGACGACCAGATTGATCGAGCGGATCCCGCCTTCGTCGGCGGCGCGCACCAGGTATTCGGACGCGGGCTTGCCGCGGCCGGTCGGCTTGTAGCCGCCGTGGCGCAACATGTCGCGGACCGCGGCGCGCAGCTGCTCCGTACGTCGGACTGGTACGATGGCATCCGGGCGCAGCAGCTCCGCGATCCACGCGGGCGAAACCAGCTGGGCAAGCGACTGCTTCAGTTCGGTCTCGAAGATGACCGTGCGCAGCGTCGGATGCTGATCCAGCGTTACCGCAGTCATTGCAGCACGGTCCGGCGCATGGTGAGGTCATCGATGCGGTCAATATCCACGTGCACACCGATACCAGCGACGTCACGCGGAACGCGCATCATGCCCGCATCGTTCATCGTCCATTCCGGGGTCACAATGTCGTGCTCCCAGTAGCGCGCGCTCGGGGAGAGGTCGCCCGGCAGCGTGAAGTTGGGCAGCGATGCCAGCGCTACATTGTAGGCGCGACCGATGCCGCTTTCCAGCATGCCGCCGCACCAGACGGGGATGTCATGCTGCTGCGCGAGCTCGTGGATGCGCAGTGACGAGGTAAAGCCACCCACCCGGCCGGGCTTGATGTTGATGATGCGGCCGCTCCCCAGCTCGATCATGTCACGCGCGCGCTGTACCGAGGTAATCGATTCATCCAGACAGATCGGCGTGCGCAAGCGCTGCTGCAGGCGCGCGTGCTGGACGAAATCCATGTGGTCGAGCGGCTGCTCGATCATCATGAGATGATAGGCATCCAGTCGAGCAAGATGGTCGGCATCATCGATGGCGTAGGCGTTGTTCGCATCCGCCATCAGGTGCGCGTCGGGCAGCGCGGCTCGAACCGCTGCCACAAAATCGATGTCGCGGCCGGGCATGATCTTGAGCTTGATCTTGCGATAGCCTTCTGCATGCGCGGCGCGTGCGCGTTGCACGATCGCGTCGGGCGTGGCCTGAATGCCCAGCGATATGCCGACCGCGGCCTCTGAGCGGGTGCCACCCAGCAGGTCGGCGAGGGCGACCTGGTCCTGTTCGGCGACCAGCGCCCAGCAGCCCATTTCAACTGCTGCTTTAGCCATCTCGTGGCCGCGAATGTCCCGCTCCAGCTCATCGTAAATGCAGTCGTGGGCGAAGATACGGCCGATATACCGGGGCGCGATCCAACGTTCGATCGCGTGCCAGGCCGTATCGATGGTTTCGGCGCTGTAATTCGGCTGTTCGCCAGCCACGCATTCGGACCATACACTGATACCATCCGCATCATGCAGCTGGAGCAGGAGGATGCGGCGCTCGGTGGTAAGGCCCGAGGAGATGCGAAAGGGCTCCTTTAAAGGCAGCCTGATCTCGCGCAGCTCGATCCGTCTGAGTTGAAGCACGCTGGAAGCTACGAGTTGCGGGACCGTGTGCGCCACGCCGCGGCGTCGCACCAATTTTGCGAGTTCGCGTTACAATGAGACCAGCTCTGCGCGCGCTGATGCTTGGCGGAATCTGTGCCCTCCTGACGGTGGGTACGGCAGCGCCATTGCGGGGCCAGGACGTCGCGGAGCGAACGTTGGCGCAGACCCGGCGCGGCATCGGCGTTCGGGCAGGGGTATGGGACGTGGATGTGGCGCTGGTCGATGAGGTGAAGCGCTCACCGCAGTTCGAGGGTTACTACCAGCGCGGCCTGGGTCCCGAGCTCGCGCTCGAGAATTCGTTCGGCGTCTGGCGCGTCAAAACCGGCGTGGACCAGGCCGCGCCGGACGCGCCGCCGATCGAAACGCGGACGTATATCGCGCCGCTGCTCACCTCGCTGAAGTACTACCCGGTCACCCGGCCCGGAGCCGTGCTCGAGCCTTACCTTTTGGCCGGCGTCGGCTTCGCCTTCGGGATCGAGGACGAGAGCGAGCTGGCCATTGGCGGTGGTGGGACCACCGTAGCCACGGGGCTGGCGCTGCGGGCGGCCATCGGGATCGACCTCGCGCTGGGCGGCGCGCTCGGGATCGCCGCGGCCGGCAAATACCAGTGGGTCTATTTCGGAGAAGAGCTGATCAACGCGAAACATACGTTCAGCGGGGTTGGCGTAGAAGGTGCCGTTACGTATCGTTTGCACTTCTGATTTCTCAGGGACGGGTCCATGCTCGAGCATCAGCCGCGCACTATCCGAGATACCGTATTCCTGCTCAAGCGCCTGCTGCGTGATGATGAGCTGGAAGTCATCAAGAACACGAAGCGGTCCGATCTCGCGCGCTTCCACTTCAATCATGGCGACTACATCCGCAACCTGTGGGTGCACCGGGGCGGCTCGCCGGTGACACAACGCATCAATGCCGCGGGCGGCCATGTCGGGCAGGGCGACGAATTCTCGCAGCTCGTCATCGAAGCGCTCTGGCATGACCTGAACGACCGGCCGTTCGACATTCGCGGTTCCGCGCACTTCAATCGCATCGTCGATGACCCCGCGGAAAGCCTGGCCGACGAGTTGTGGTCAAATTGACATCGACACAGTCTGCGTCGGTAGTGTTGCTAATGCTGCTGGCGGCGTGCTCGGAACCGGAACCGGCACCGCAACCGGCGGCGACGCAGACGGCGAACATGGACACGGTGGCTGGCTGCCAGCGTTTCGCGCAGGAGGGATTGAAGCTCGCCGCGAAAACGCGTGCCGAACTGGAAAAGGAAGCCGGTCGTCCACTGAAAACAACCGTCACGGTGGAGCCAAACCGGCATGTGCCGAATGTGCAGGATTCGATTTTTCGTTTCGAGTACACGGGCATGACCGTGCAGATGCGAAAGCCGGGTCCGGGCGGCGAAATGTTCGAGTATGTGGAGGTTACCGATCGCGAATGGCTGAATTTTCCGTTCTTTCAGCCTGGCGTGTCCATCGAAAACCTGACGCGCGCGATCGGTCACCCGCAACGTCGTGACGGCAACCGCTTGATCTACACGTGCGGTGGCGGCGAAGTGGAAGAGCCGGTCGTGTTCGTAACCGATGACGGCACCGTCGAGCGGATCGTCTTCAATTATTACGTGGATTGAGCTAGCCAGAAGAAACGGCTGCCGTGCTCCACACGCGGAGCGCGACAGCCGTTGCGTTTGCAGAAGCGGGCTTAGTGCTTGTGCTGCTCGGCCTTCTTCGGACCCATCATCTTCTCCATGTGCGCCTTCATCATCGGGCGCACCTTGACCAGCTGTTCTTCCGTGAAAATCGCCAGCAGATCCGCGTGCATCTTGCCTTCCATCGCGTTCATGTCGCCGGCGTGCGCGGCGTCAGCGGGCTTGGCCGCATCTGCCGGCTTGGGCGCTTCGGCCGGCTTGGGCGCTTCAGCGGGCTTGGCGGCGCCGTGCGCAGCGTGATCGGCCATGCCCTTGTGACCCTCGGCCATCTTCGCGTGCATCTCGTCCATCTTGACGGCCAGCCCCTCCAGCTTCGCGATCTGATCGTCCGTCAGCTTGAGATCAGCCTTCGCCGCAATCAACTCGCGCGCAAAGTTCATGTGCTCGGTCTTGGCGGCCGCTGGCTGGGCGTGTTCGTGCTGCTGTGCCATCGCGGCGCTCGGCAGGAGCGCGAGCGCGAGGACCAGTCCGAAACGTTTGATCATGTCTTGTCTCCGAGGTTGTTCAAAGTGATGTCTCGATCGCTGCTTGCAATTCCGGATCCGAGGCCTTGAACGGGCCGATGGTCTTCCACCGGACGACGCCTTCCCGATCGATCAGGTAGGAAGCCGGCACACCCTGGATCCGAAAAACACTGAGCACTCGCTCGCCGGGATCGCGCAGGACGGTATAAGTCATCTTGAAGTCGTCCATGAACCCCGCGACGTCGCTGTGGGATTCCGCGCCGTCGATGCTTACCCCCCAGACGCGCAAACCCTTCGTCTCCAGCTCCTGGTGCAGCGCCTGGAGCTCAGGGACTTCCCGGCGGCACGGGATGCACCACGTCGCCCACACGTTGAGCAGGACGACCTGCCCCTTCATCGTGGCCAGGTCCAGCGAATCACCGCGCATGGTCACTGCGCCGTATGCCGGCGCCGGCTCGCCAACCGTGCCGGGCACGGCCGGCCGGTCGGTGCACGCGGCGATCATGAAGACGACTCCAAGCGCAAGAAGTTTCAACGCAACTCCAGTAGAGCGGTCTTCACGCGCGACGGACGGCCCGCCTCCGTCCAGGCGAATACGACGTCCCGGCCGCGCCAGATCATATGCGGAAACCCACTGGCTCGTTCCGCTGACGACGTCGCCACCGCGCGCGCATCGCTTTTCCGGCCATTCGGGTAAACCCGTCGCACGCGGACTTCGGCGCGGTCACCCACGCGCTCCAGCCAGCTGACCAGTGCGCTGTTGTCGCTCAGCAGCTGAACGTCCACCCGGCCGGCCGGCGCCCCGTCGTCGATCCGGATGGGCGCGCCGAACCGGTCGCCGGCATCCGACGAGAAGGCAAGGTGGACGCGCGGCTGGTCATTGGCCGCGGTAAACCAGGCGACGGCCACGCGATTGCCGCGGGCAGAGACGGCCGGTCCGTTGACCGGACAGGCGGCGATCACCCAGTTGTCCCGGTGCACGGCACGGGGCGCGGTCCATTTGCCCTTCTCGAGGTCTTTATAGTGTTGGAAGAAATGCGCGATCTGCTCGCGCAGGATTTCAGGTAATTCGAGATAAGAGGTAATTCCCTTGTAGAAGGGAAGCAGGTCGTCCACCGGAACCTGCATCTTGGGATCGATGAACATGCGCGAACCC
>CBJLQC010000137.1:0-6791 GCA_966424955.1 uncultured bacterium
ATGACCACGGTTGGACAAAAGTCTAAGATGCGCGGCCGATCTGCCGCTGGGTGGCGCCATGTCCAATCAACGTATCCAGACTCCTTGCGTGGGCCTTTGCTCTACGGTTTATGGCGATCTCGTTTGTCGTGGGTGCAAACGCTTTCACCAAGAGGTGGTGAATTGGAATGCCTATCGGGACGAAGAGAAATGGGCGGTCTGGCGGAGACTGGAAACCCTGCTGGCGCAAGTGATGGCGGCGAAGGTGGATGTATTCGATGCGGATCTGCTGCGCCGGCAACTGGAGTCCCGCCAGATTCGTTTCGTGGCCGAGCAGTCTCCTTACTGTTGGGCGTATCAGCTTATTGCGCGCGGTTCGCGTGTCATTCAGCAGCTCGAGGCCTATGGCGTGGTGGTGTTGCCAGAGTTTCGTCAGTGGTCGTTGCCGCAGTTGCGCGATGCCATCGACCGTGAGTTCTTCCTGCTTTCCGAGGCGCATTACGAGCGTTACATGGCCCCGCGCTTTCTCGCCCCGCTCACCGATCGCTTTGCCTAGCTCCGGCCGCTACGGGCGGCCGGAGCGGAGGTCAATGGCGGACCAGCTCTTCCAGATGATCAATGATTTCATCGGGCTTGAGCACGAGGACGTCGCTTTCCAGCGTGTCGAGCACCACTTCGGCGGTGTTGCCCATAAGTGCACCGGAAAAGCCGGTTCGCGCCACGGTGCCGATGACGGTCACTGCGGCCTGCAACTGATGACAGATACGCGGAATCAGCGCGTCGGCAGGACCTTCTTCAATGTGCAGTTGCGCGTCGGGGATGTCGTAGTCGGTCTGGAAGCGCTTGCAGGCCTCGCGGTAACGCGCCTCGATGGTTTCCTTCAATTGGAATGCCGGATCGGCGGCCGACAGCATGGCTGACGGGTGTGCACTGATGACGTGCAGTTGTCCGTCGGCGAGGCCGGCTATCTCGTAACCATGGCTGACGATGGTCGCATGCAGGGTGCGATGTTCGAGATCGGCATTGCCGACGTCGACGGCGGCCAGGATGTTGCGGCCCTTCCAGGGCGTGTCGGTTTTCACCATGAGCACGGGGCAAGGGCAATACCGCAGCAGCTTCCAGTCTTCGGGGGTAAGCAGTGCGCGTTTGAGCGGGCTGTCCGGAACGTGTTGCTTGATCACCAGACCGCAGCCTTCGGCTTGCTGCACGGTAATGATGGTCTGGTGAAGATTCTCGTGCCAGGCCTGCTGGACGCTGACCTGATGGCCTTCGCTTGTCAGCCGCTCGCGTAACGATTCGAGATAAGCGCCGTGATCGTGCTTGTTGTCGCAGACCAGCAGATGCAGGCGTGACTGACTGACGCTGGAGATCAGGTGGGCGCGCTTGAGTGCCAGCGAATCTGGCTGGTTGGGGTCAATTACCACGAGAATGCAGCGAATGGCCAACATGTTCGGCTCCGTTTCCTGGATGCGGTTGCTCAACTATAGACAAGCCGGCGGCGTTGGCGCTGATGTAAATCAAGCGGAGCTGGCCGGGCCGCGGGGCATTCGTATAATGCACGCCGCCAAACGGCTCGGGCGCATACGACTGCCGGTTTCGGGCGGAAATTGGTCATGACACCGAAACACCATCAGACATCAGACGAGGAGGGCGGCTGTGCTGCCTGAAATACACGAATTCCTGGGCTGTCGAACTCCTGGCACATGGGTCGCTGCTGCTCTGGATCAGCAGGATGTGATGCTGCTCGATCACAAGAACTGCGAATTAAAGGCCGCCTCCACCGCGCTGAGCCTGATTGCTCGTTACGGCCAGCATCTGGATCTGATCAACTACATGTCCCGTCTGGCGCGTGAAGAGCTGGTGCATCACGAGCAGGTGCTGAGGCTTCTCAAGCGTCGCAAGATCGCTCTGCGTCCCGTCTCGGCCAGTCGCTACGCGTCCGGGCTTCGCGCAGTCGTGCGTACTCACGAGCCGCACAAGCTGACGGATACGTTGGTGGTCGGGGCTTTTATCGAGGCGCGTTCGTGCGAGCGCTTCGAGGCGATGGTGCCGCACCTGGATGAGGAGCTGGGTCGCTTCTATTTTGGCCTGCTGAAGTCCGAGGCG
Source organism: uncultured bacterium (assembly GCA_966424955.1). Lineage (GTDB taxonomy): Bacteria > Gemmatimonadota > Gemmatimonadetes > Longimicrobiales > RSA9 > CBJLQC01. Next base: position 2,086 of record CBJLQC010000137.1, read on the forward strand.
CGGCACTTCCAAAACTACCTGCGCTTCGCCTACCAGTACGGGGAGGCCGCCGATGTCGATCGCACGATCGAGCGGGTGCGCCTGGTCGAGCGGGAATTGATCGAGAGTCCGGACAGCGAATTCCGCTTTCACAGCGGAGTGCCGCTCGCGGCCTGAGGCGTCAGTCCAGAGCGAATGGGGCTTGGTTGAAGCCCTGCTCGTCGATCTGTAGTGCCCAGCCTTGCTGATCCCAATCCCCCAGCACGATGCGTTGAGCTGGCTGGCCATCGAGTTCCAGCGCGTGGATGGCGGGGCGATGTGTATGGCCATGAATCAGGCGGCGCGCCCGGTGTTCACGCATGGCTCGCACAACTTCCTCAGGTGTCACGTCGATGATGTCGCTGGCCTTCATGCGGGTTTGCGTGCGGCTTTCGTTGCGTAGCTTGCGCGCCAGCTTCCGGCGCGTGGCCAGTGGCAGGTTGCGCAGGATGAACAGGCTGAGTGGGTTACGCAGCAGGCGCCGCAAGCGCATATAACCCTCATCTCGGGTACACAGGCTGTCGCCGTGCATCAGCAGGGTGCGCTCGCCTTGCAGGCTCACAACCGTGGGGTCTGCCAGCAGTTCGCAGCCGGCCGCCCGACAAAAATGTTTGCCGAGCATGAAATCGCGATTGCCGTGCATCAGATAGATGCGGGTGCCGCGCTCGCTCAGCGAACGCAAGGCCTGCGTGATCGATTGCTGAAACGGCGTCATGGCATCGTCGCCGATCCACACCTCGAAGAAATCGCCGAGGATGTACAGCGCTTCGGCCTGCGGCGCGCGCGTCTGGAGAAAATGCAGAAACGCCCGGGTGATATCCGGGCGTTCCTCTTCGAGATGCAGATCGGAGATCAGCAGGATCACTCGACGTTACTCGACGATCTCGGCCTTTTCGATCACCACGTCATCCACCGGGACGTCCTGATGGCCGGACTTCATAGTGGTGGCCACGCCCTTGATCTTCTCGACCACGTCCATGCCGTCGGTCACTTCGCCGAATACGGCGTAGCCCCAGCCCTGAACGGTCGGTGCGCTGTGATCGAGGAAATCGTTGTCCTTGACGTTGATGAAAAACTGCGCGGAAGCCGAATGCGGCTCCATCGTGCGGGCCATCGCCAGGGTACCGGTCTTGTTCGACAGGCCGTTGTTGGCCTCGTTCTTGATCGGTGCACGGGTGGCTTTCTGCTTCATGCCCGGCTCGAAACCGCCGCCCTGGATCATGAAATTGCCGATCACGCGATGGAAGATGGTGCCGTCGTAATGGCCGCTCTTCACGTATTCCTTGAAATTGGCCGTGGTTTCCGGCGCTTTGTCTTCGAACAGCTTGACGGTGATGACGCCGTAATTGGTATGCAGTTTGATCATGTGCAGAGTTCCGTTTCGATGGCGGGCAAAGAGGATGCGGCGGGCCACATCGAGGATGGTTCGCCGCCCCGCATGGCAGACGTACGCGAGGCGCTTTGCTCTGTCAGGGGGTTGACGGGTTCGCTATCATAAGCGCTTTGTTTTGGTCGGCCTACCCTGAGCCGCATCGCTGATCGCTAAGGACACCATGAGCAAGCCAATCGTCGAAAAAGCCGTCAATTTCCTGCGCCCGATCGTTCAGGCTGATCTGGAAGCCGGCAAGCACGCCAAGATCATCACGCGCTTCCCGCCGGAGCCCAACGGTTACCTGCATATCGGTCACGCCAAGTCGATCTGCCTGAACTTCGGCCTGGCCGAGGAGTTCGGCGGCGAGTGCAACCTGCGCTTTGACGACACCAATCCGGCCAAGGAAGACCAGGAGTACATCGATGCGATCAAGGCTGACGTCGAGTGGCTGGGCTTCAAGTGGGCCGGTGAGGAGCACTATGCCTCCGACTATTTCGATCAGTTGTACGAGTGGGCGATTCATCTGATCCACGCCGGCAAGGCCTTCGTTTGCGACCTCAATGCCGAGGAGATGCGCGCCTACCGCGGCAGCCTGACCGAACCGGGCAAGAACAGCCCGTTCCGCGAGCGCAGCGTCGAGGAGAACCTCGACCTGTTCGCCCGCATGAGGGGCGGCGAGTTCCCCGACGGCGCCCGCTCGCTGCGCGCCAAGATCGACATGGCGTCGCCGAACATCAACCTGCGCGACCCGATCCTCTACCGCATCCGTCACGCCCATCATCACCAGACCGGCGACAAGTGGTGCATTTACCCGAGCTACGACTTCACCCACGGGCAGTCGGACGCCATCGAAGGCATCACGCATTCGATCTGCACTCTGGAATTCGAGGATCACCGCCCGCTCTACGAATGGTTCCTCGCCAACCTGCCGGTGCCGGCCCAGCCGCGCCAGTACGAGTTCGCCCGCCTCAACCTGAACTACACCATCACCAGCAAGCGCAAGCTCAAGCAGCTGGTCGATGAAGGCCACGTGAATGGCTGGGACGACCCGCGCATGTCGACCCTGTCCGGCTACCGTCGCCGCGGCTACACCCCGGCGTCGATCCGCGCCTTCTGCGACATGATCGGCGTCAACCGCGCCGGCGGCCTGGTCGACATCGGCATGCTGGAGTTCGCCATCCGCGAGGATCTGGACGCCAACGCCGCGCGCGCCATGTGCGTGCTCAAGCCGCTGAAAGTCGTCATCACCAACTACCCGCAAGGCCAGGTCGAGAACCTCGAGCTGCCGCGCCATCCCAAGCAGGACATGGGCGTGCGCGTGCTGCCGTTCTCCCGCGAGATCTACATCGACGCCAGCGACTTCGAGGAAGTCCCGCCGGCCGGCTACAAGCGCCTGATCCCCGGCGGCGAAGTGCGCCTGCGCGGCAGCTACGTGATCCGCGCCGACGAGGCGATCAAGGATGAAGCCGGCAATATCGTCGAACTGCGCTGCTCCTACGACGAAAACACCCTGGGCAAGAACCCGGAAGGCCGCAAGGTCAAGGGCGTGATCCACTGGGTGCCGGCCGCCGAAAGCGTCGAGTGTGAGGTGCGCCTGTACGACCGCCTGTTCCGTTCGCCGAATCCGGAAAAGACCGAGGAGGGCGGCAGCTTCCTGGACAACATCAACCCGGAATCCCTGGTGGTGCTCAAGGGCTGCCGCGCCGAGCCGTCGCTGGCCAGTGCGGTGGCGGAAGAGCGTTTCCAGTTCGAGCGTGAGGGCTACTTCTGCGTGGACCGTCGCGACTCGACGCCTGGGGCGCCGGTCTTCAATCGCACCGTGACGCTGCGCGACTCCTGGGGAGCCTGATATGGCGTTGTCGATCTACAACACCCTGAGCAAGACCAAGGAGCCGTTCAAGCCGCTGGTCGACAACCAGGTGCGCATGTACGTTTGCGGCATGACGGTCTATGACTTCTGTCACATCGGCCACGCCCGGGTGATGGTGGCTTTCGACGTGGTGGCCCGCTGGCTGCGCCACCGTGGCTACGACCTGACCTATGTGCGCAACATCACCGACATCGACGACAAGATCATCCGTCGGGCCAACGAGAACGGCGAGCCGTTCGAGGCGCTGGTCGAGCGCATGATCGCGGCGATGCATGAGGATGAAGCGCGCCTCGGCGTGCAGCGCCCGGATCTCGAGCCGCGGGCGACCCGGCACATCGACGGCATGTTCGCGATGATCCAGACGCTGATCGATAAAGGCTATGCCTACGCACCGGGCAATGGCGACGTGTACTACCGGGTCGGCAAGTTCGAGGGTTACGGCAAGCTGTCGCGCCGCAAGATCGAAGACCTGAAAATTGGCGCGCGCATCGAGGTGGACGAGGCCAAGGAGGATCCGTTGGATTTCGTGCTGTGGAAGGGCGCCAAGCCCGGCGAGCCGAGCTGGCAATCGCCGTGGGGTGCGGGGCGCCCTGGCTGGCATATCGAATGCTCGGTGATGTCCACCTGCTGTCTGGGTGACACCTTCGATATCCACGGCGGTGGTCCGGATCTGGTGTTCCCGCATCACGAAAACGAGATCGCCCAGAGTGAGGCGGCGACCGGCAAGCCCTACGCAAATGCCTGGATGCATGCCGGTGCAGTGCGTGTGGATGGCGAGAAGATGTCCAAGAGCCTGGGCAATTTCTTCACCATCCGTGAGGTGCTGGAGAAGTATCACCCGGAAGTGGTGCGTTACCTGCTGGTGTCCAGCCACTACCGCAGCCCGATCAACTACTCCGAAGATAGCCTGCGCGAGGCCAAGGGTGCTCTGGAGCGCTTCTATAACGGCCTGAAGGGGCTTCCGGATGTACAGCCGGCGGGCGGCGAGGAATTTGTTGCACGCTTCACGGCGGCGATGGACGATGACTTCAACTCGCCGGAAGCCTGCTCGGTCCTGTTCGAGATGATCCGCGAAGTCAACCGTCTGCGTGAAAGCGACCTGAATGCTGCTGGCGCGTTGGCTGCTCGCCTTCGGGAGCTGGCCGGTTTGCTAGGGGTGCTGCAGCTGGAGCCGGACGCCTTCCTGCAGGCTGGCGCCGAAGGAAAGGTGGATGGCGCCGAGGTGGAAGCGCTGATCGCCGCCCGCCTGCAGGCTCGCGCCGAGAAGAACTGGGCCGAATCGGACCGTATCCGCGATCAGCTCACCGCCATGGGTGTGGTCCTGGAGGATGGCAAGGGCGGCACCACCTGGCGCCTGGCTGAGTAACTCGCCGCTGCAATGCAAAAGGCCGCTCTCGTGAGCGGCCTTTTTATGTCATACACAAAGCGGGCCTCGGCGGAGGTGCC
>CBJLQC010000138.1:0-6677 GCA_966424955.1 uncultured bacterium
GCGGCCAACCTACAGGATTGCGAGCTCTTCTCGTTGCCCGACCTGCGGACGGAATCGCCAGCGGTCCGGAACAAGATCGCGGATTACCTGATCATGCTGGCCCGCCTCGGCGTGGCCGGCTTCCGCATCGATGCCGCCAAACACATTCAGCAGGTGGACCTGGACGAGATCCTGGACATTGTCAACAACACGCTCGCGGCAGAAGGACGGCCCCACCCGTACGTATTCCTGGAGTTCGCCGCCGGGGCAGGTGAGGCGCTGGCACCGCGTGACTACTACGGTGCCGGCTACGGCTCGGGGGGCGCCGCCGACCTCACGGAGTTCACCTTCACGGGAGTGGGGGACAAGTTCAGGAATCTGGGTACGCAACGAATCTGGCAGCTCGATCCGAATGGCTCGCCCGGCAACCGTTTCTCGGAAGCGGCGTGGGGGCTGCTGCCCAATGACAAAGCGGTGGTGTTTCTGCAGAACCACGACACTCAGCATCAGGGTGGTATCAGCTATCGCGATGGTCAGATATTCCGCCTCGCCAATGTCTGGATGCTGGCGCAGCCCTACGGCTATCCATCCGTGCTCTCCAGCTATGCCTTTGATTATCCGACCGGCAACGCCATGGGCCCGCCGTCAGCGGCGGACGGCAGCACGCGCGATGTCGTCTGCACGGCAAGCCTCGAAATGGCTACGGTTGGGGAGTGGGTGTGCGAGCATCGCGATGCCTACATCGCGCACATGGTGCGGTTTCGCAAACACGTCGCCGGAACACCGATCGTCAACTGGTGGGATAATGGCGCGAACGCCATTGCTTTTGCGCGCGGCACCAGGGGTTTCGTCGCGATCAACCGGGAAGCCACGCCGTTGGATATCACCTTGCCGACGGGACTGCCCGCCGGCACGTACCAGGACCTGCTCGAAGGCGCCACCGTCACGGTTGCCGCCGACGGCACCATTCAACTCAGCCTGCCGCCCATGCGCGCACTCGCCATCATCACCAACTAGCGATCTTGTTTTTGGCGGTCTCGCGGAATCGAAGGGTGCTCTCGAGCAGGGCATCGCAAATTCCAGCGCTCCTCTGCGAGCATCTCAGAGGAGGCCGCAGGATCAACGCACCTCGCTGGCGCGGCCGCTTCGGTGCACCCCGCATAGCAACGGTTTCGATGAAGAAATTTACTTACGCCCGGACCTGCGCCGCGCTGGTCGTCAGCCGGACGCGTTGGGGCAACGGCCTCCTGTGCGATGATGGCAGCAGGAGCGCGTGGGTATCGTTACCCTGCTCGAGAGCACCGATCCCCTCGAACCACACACCCCCGCAACTCCCGTTAATCGATGGTGGCCAGCAGCGTGCGCATCCGTTTGATCTCGGCGGTCTGATCTGCGTCCACATGGGACGCGAGTATGAATAGCTCGGGCTCCCGTCCGGATGCCGGCGTCGCGTACAATTCCTTGACCATCTGCAACGCGCCCTCATGGTGCCGGATCATCAGCTCCAGGAACCGCCGCTCGAACGCCGCGCCGCGCGCCGCCGCCAGTTGCTGCAATTCCGCGTCGGTCAGCATGCCCGGCATCAATCGGCCATGACCCCCCGCCGCGTGCATGTGCGCATCCGCCGGCGGCACCGCTTCGCCGCGCTGTTCGAGCCACCGCTTCATTTGTGCGATCTCGGTTTGCTGCGAGAGCGTGATGCGTTCGGCCATCAGCGGAAAATCCGGCCGCTCGGTCCGAGTCGGCACCAGGGCCGCCATGACCAGCGCCTGCTCGTGATGCGCGATCATGTCCTGCATGAAGGCCACATCCGCGTCGGTGTAACCGCGGCGAGTGACGGTGTCCGCGGATTGGGCGGGGCGCGGTTCGACCTGCGGCGTGGGTTCGCCGGCGGGCGGGTTGCTTGCCGCGCATCCGCCCCCCGTCAGGATCAGGACAGTGATAAGTGTGGCTGGCCAATTCACAGGTCGCATCCTGGTTTGACTCCTCGGTTCGCTCATGATCTTTCAAAGGAGATTACGGGATGGTGGGGATTATGGGGATGAGTTGCCAATTATCTCCTCATGGCCGCTCCATAGTCACGCGCCCCGCGAGGGCTCACAGGTGCCGGCGTCGATCGCGCGCGGCATAGTGCGGACTCGATCATCGAATCGGTGATCGTTTGTGTCTCAGAGTTCATCAGGTACTTGGACCGCGTTTTCTCGAACCCATTAACTATGCGGCTCTGCTGGTCGAATTGCGGAAGCGTAAGCTTCGGGTGCAGGTCCAGATGGAAAATTCGCCGGCGCCAGACCCGCTTCTCCTCGCATAACCCTGCCATGACATCGCCAATTCCCCAGCAATCTCCCAATCCCCGTTGAAACCGAACGTAGCATTCACCAGGAGCAGCCCAGGGCCGAAGAGTATCCCCCTTGACCCGACCGCTCTGGCGATATATCGATAGAAGGGAAACGATATATCGGGAGACCAGCATGGGACCAGGTAGAGGCAAAGCCGGCGGACCGTGGGGCGGACCGCCCTGGGGCAATTTCTGGGGGTTCGGCGAGGCCGGCCCCGGCTTCAAGTGGAAGTTTTTCGATCGGGGCGATCTGAAGTTCGTGATCCTGCGGCTTCTCGAGAAGAAGCCGATGCACGGGTACGAGGTCATGCGTGCACTCGAGGAGGAAGCGGGCGGCTGCTATCGCGCGAGTGCCGGATCGGTGTATCCGACGCTGCAGATGCTCGAGGATCAGGGCTTCGTAGCATCTGCGGAGGATAGCGGCAAGAAGATCTACCGCATCACGGAGGCCGGACGGAAACACCTGCGTGAGAACAGTGACGTCGTGGACGAAATCACCGAGCGCGTTTCCGATTTCACGAATCGATACTTTCGCACCGAGATGCGCGATCTGGGGCGCACCTTCAGCCGCTTTGCGCAGGTTGCGTTCGAGCGTACCGTGAAGTGGCCGGGCGATCCGGATGTCGTGCAGCAGATCAGGGACATCATTGAGCGCGCCACGCACGACCTGGAGGGTGTGCGGCCGAAGCGCTCGGGAGAGAGCTAATGTTCTTTGCGATGATGATTCTGTTATTCGTGGTGATGCGCTTAGCGGTTGGTGGGCCGCGCGGCCGCTGCATGCCGATGCATCATCATCGGCACTGGCAATTGCAGCAGCCCCGGGTCCGGCCGCGCGTCCAACCGGCTCAGCCGGAGCCGAACGCATTCGAGCGGCTGAAGCAGCGCTACGTACGTGGCGACCTTACGGACGCGCAGTACGAGTCCGAAGTGGATGCGTTGCTGCGCGCGCCGGAAACGCGCAAGCTGGTGCCCTAGTTTGCGTGCTCTCCTGCTGATCCTCGTGCTGGCGACAGGCGCGGCTGCTCAGGCACCCGCGCCTGATCTTTACAGTCTGGAGCTGATCGCAGCGCCCGAGCTGCAGCGTTTCACCGCGCTGGCCGAGCTGCGGCCGGTGGCGTCGCCGTTCTCCGTGCCCGTCACGCATACCGGCGTGCACCGCTACGACGTCTTCATTTCGGCCGACTCGCTGCCGCAGCCGGCATCGCTTGGGGCGTATCGCACGTTCGTGGTGTGGGCTGCGCCGCCCTCGCTGAATCCTTTTGTGAGGCTGGGCGAGCTGCGGCCGGGCGCGCATCACGGCACGCCTGTCGGCGAAGTGGCCTTCAACCGCTTCACGATCTTCGTCACCGCCGAAGCGCGGGGCGACGTGCCGAAGCCAACCGGTCCATTCGTCCTGCGCGGTCTTTCGCCCAGCATGCGGCTAGGTGTGACCCACGTAGTGCAGGCGCGCGCACCGGCTGACCAGCACTCGCACTCGGAATCCGGGTGGGTAATGCCGCCCCCGCATCCCACCGCATCACCGATGTACATGCCGGCGTTGCACGGCCTCGAGCCGAATACGCCGCCGTTCCTGGCACCCGCAGCGGGTGACATCCCGCTCGTCCAGCCGCGTTCCGTGCTGCAGCTCGCGGACGGCGATTCACTGCGCCTGGAGGCGGCGCCGGTCCGGCGAATTGTACGCGGCAGGCAGCTCGTCATGTATGGCTTCAACGGTCAGCAGCCGGGGCCGCTGCTGGTCGTCAGGCAGGCGGGCCGCATCGTCGTCAACTTCGTGAATCGGACCAGTCATCCTACCGCCGTGCACTGGCACGGCGTGCGTCTCGACAATCGCTTCGACGGCGTGCCGCACGTCACGCAGGCACCGGTTGCGCCGGGTGATTCCTTCCGGTACGAAGTCAGGTTTCCCGATGCCGGTGTGTACTGGTATCACCCGCACCACCGCGAAGACATCCAGCAGGATCTCGGATTGTATGGCAACCTGCATGTGCGGGACGCGCGGCCGGGCGCATACGGTCCGAGCCATCGCGAAGCGTTTCTCATGCTGGACGATCTGCTGCTCGGCGATGCCGGGCTGATCGCTTACGGGGCGGCGCGTGCGACGCACGCGCTCATGGGGCGCTTCGGCAACAGCATGCTGATCAACGGCGAGCCCGCGTCAGGCTATCGGCTGGAAGTGCGGCGCGGCGAGATCGTGCGTCTCTACCTGACCAACGTCGCCAACACACGCACCTTCAACCTGAGCATTCCGGGCGCGCGCATGAAGATCGTCGGCGGCGATATCGGACGGTTCGAGCATGAGGAATGGACTGAAACCGTGGTCCTGGCACCGGCTGAGCGCTACATCGTGGATGCGATGTTCGACACAGCCGGTACTTTCCCGGTGCTCAACAGCGTGCAGGCCATTGACCATACGCGTGGGACGTTCTTCCCGGAGGTGGATACGCTCGGCCGGGTGGTCGTGACGGAAGGTCCCGTCAGCCCGGATTATCGAGCGGAATTCACGAAGCTGCGCCGGCATGAGGACGTGGTGCGCGACGTCGGCCGCTACCGGTCGCATTTCCAGCGTGCGCCCGACGTCACGCTCACGCTGTCCATGAAGGACCTGGGATTGCCCTATCCGCTCGTGCAGCTGCTCCAGCGCGATACCGTTTTCTTCAATCCGGTCGAATGGAGCGGCACGATGCCGATGATGGACTGGCTGCCCACGACCGACCAGGTGCGCTGGATCCTGCGCGATGAGGCGACCGGGCGCGAGAACGAGGATATCACGTGGCAGTTCAAGGCAGGCGACCTCGTGCGCATACGATTGATCAACGACCGGCACGCGCTGCACGCGATGGCGCACCCGATCCATATCCACGGACAGCGCTTCCTGGTCCTGTCCATCAATGACCGGCCGACTACGAACTTCGTGTGGAAGGACACCGTGCTGGCGCCGGTTGGCAGCGTCGTCGAGCTGTTGCTCGAAGTGACCAACCCCGGCCTGTGGATGATCCACTGTCACATTGCCGAGCACCTGGAAGCGGGCATGAAAACGGTGTTCGGCGTGCGTTGAACGCGCGGTTACTTCGGCGGTACCGAAGCGCGCGCCGACTTGCGTGCCTTCTGCTGGTGCCACAGCCACCAGCCGATGGCCGCGAGGAAGAGCGCACCCAGGATGGACAGTGCGTCGGTCATGCCCACGTAGCGGGCGAGGGAAGAGCCGACATACGCGACGATCGCGGTATAGAAGAAATAGCCTGTATACGCGATCGTGAGGAAGCGCCGTCGTGAGATTTGCGAGAGCCCGGCCAGCACGCTGAGCACATCGACCGGGATGATCGGTACCGTATAGAAAAACCACAGCAGGGCCGGATGACCCTGCAGCAGGCGGTTGTAGCGATCGCGCGTTTTACTCGAGGCGTTTTCCTCGAAGAGCGGTGTGCCGTACTTGCGCGCCAGCAGGAACACGATGGTGGTCCCGATGATGTTGCCGATGTAGAGGAGGGGCCACGCCTGCCAGAAGCCGAAGCGGGCCGCGCCCATGTAGCCGACGGCACCGCCGGGGATGGGCGCAATGACCACCTCGATGATGACCACCAGAAGGAAGAGGGGCGCGGAAACGGTGGCGGGGATCTGCCGAAAGAGCAGCGTGCCCGCGATCACGAGCACGGCCACGACGGCAACCGCAATGATCAGCTTTTTCTTGCCTTCGGTCATGTGGCACCAACATAGTAGCGTGGTCAATCCTCTTTCGATACGGAGTCCAGGCATGCATCGGTTGCAAGTCGCATTTCTCGCACTTTCTTTTCTTCCCATAAGCCAGGCGGCCGCGCAGTCCGCCGGCCAGCTGAGCCCCGGCGTCCGCAACGTGGTAGCGGTTGCGGAGCCCGTGATCGCGCTCACGCATGTGCGCGTGATCGACGGCACCGGCGCACCCGCCCGCGAAGACCAGACGGTCATCATCGAGAACGGCCGCATCAGCCGCATCGGCGCGAGCAGCCGAATCCCGGCTCCGGCGCAGGCCCGCGTCCTCGACCTCGCCGGGCACACCGTCATCCCCGGCATCGTCGGCATGCACAACCACACGTTCTACACGACGGCGCGCCGCAGCATACAGGCGAATTTCTCTATGCCGCGGCTGTACCTGGCGAGTGGCGTCACCACGACGCGCACGACCGGCAGCATGTCGCCATACAGCGAGCTCAACCTCAAGAAGCGCATCGACAGTGGCCTGGTGCCGGGGCCGCGCATGCACGTGACCGGTCCGTACAACAGCGATGATGGCGCGGGCGCCGGCATGTACGAGGTCGGCACGCCCGAGGGCGCGAGACGCGTCGTGCAGTACTGGGCGAAGGAAGGCGCCACGTGGTTCAAGTTC
>CBJLQC010000139.1:0-6645 GCA_966424955.1 uncultured bacterium
CGCCACCGAAGTGATCGAGGTCGGGATGCGTAACGATCAGCGCGTCGATGGTGCGCACGCCTTTGCGAAGCAGGAACGGGACGACGCGTTTCTCTCCGGCATCGAAGGTCGGCGATGCCGGTCCCGCATCGACCACGATCCACTTGTCGTTCGCGGTGCGGATCGCGATGCCGTCACCCTGGCCGACGTCGATCATGTGGACCTCGACGTGGTCGCTTTCGACGTCGCCGCGCAGCCACGCGAGCCATTGTCGTGGGTGGGCCGCGAAATGGCCGTACGGCACGGCCGCGCTCATCAGCGCCACGCGATCGAGCGATGCGAGTGATACTTCCGCGCCGGCCGCCAGAAAGCGCGCACCGGTCATGGACACGCTGCTGACGGCGAGCGCTGCGGCGCTGGCGGGGACAGCGAGCGAGACAGCGGGGATCGCGAACAGGTTGGCGGCCAGCGCAATTACCGACACCATGCCGAAGTGCAGGGCGGCGATCGGCGTGGTGACCAGCGTCGCGGCCGCCGTGGTGGCCATGGCGTCGCGCAGCGCGACCGGCACGCTGGCGGGCATGCGCTCGATGAGCGGGGGCCGCCACAGGACGATCGCGATGATGCCGGCGAAGGAAAGCTGGAAACCCGCATCCAGAAGGGCGTGCGGGAAGCACGCGACGATCAGCCACCCCGCCGCGGCGACCAGTCCGAGCGGGTGCGCCGGCCGCTGCAGATTGCGCGCGGCAATCACCAGGACGATCTGCAGCAGGGCGCGCACGGCGGCGAACGGCGCGCCGAGAAAGACGACGTACGCAGTCGAACCGATAATGCAGACCGCGTGCGCCGTGAGCCGCGGCAGGTGTAGGAGGCGGGCGAGCAGCCAGAGCACGGCCGCGACCAGCGCCACGTGAGTACCCGAGATGGCCAGCAGATGTGTCAGCCCCGACGCCGCGTAGCGGGCGCGGATTTCCGCATCGAGTCCATCGCGCTGCGCCACCAGCAGCGCTTCCGCCAGCCCGGCATGCTGGGGGAACAGCTCGCGTATGCGCGCCTGCGCATGCGCGCGCCAGTGCAGCAGCAGGTGACGGCGCGTCGTAATCGAGTCGACGCTCGCCACTACCAGGGTGCCACCCCCCGGCCGCGCGACCGCGTCGGTGGTGACGACGATGGCCTGCCACTCGCCGCGGGCCACGAACTCGGCACCCGGCGGGACATCTGCACCACGCGGCAGCCGCGCGGAGACCAGCACCTCGCAGGGGCGCAGCATGCGCAGCACAATCTTCTGCGAGACGGGCAGCGATTCGACGACGCCGGTGAATTCGATGTGCTGTCCGTCCTGAAAGCGCCAGCACGCCTGGTTGCGCGCTTCCGCCTGCAGGCCGCCCAGGCTGATGCCGAGTGCGGCGAAGATCATTAACCATGAACGCGTGCCGGCCGCGATGATGCCGAGCGCCGCCGCTGTGGCCAGCGCGTGGCCGCCGGCAAACAGCCCCGCTGCCACCGCGGCGGAAAAGACCAGGGTAAATCTCAGGATGGTCGGCATTCGCTGCATCGGTTTTATGGCCGCGGAGAACGCGGGGAACGCGGAAGCTCAGCAGCGCACGACTACCGTCCGTTCATGAAACATTTGAATTTTTTGGAACGGATGACTCCGTACGCCGGGGATCACTCAGCGTTCTCCGCGTTCTCCGCGGCTATAAACCAGATCTGTGCGGCAAATCAGCAAGAATTAGAAGGGCAGGAGAATAGGACGTTAGGCCACCAACGCGGGAACGGCGTGGCCAAGGAACGTCGCGCCGGTGGTCGATGTGATCGTGGCGTGCAGGAAGCTGCCAATGAGGGCGCCGTCGCCCGGGATGGCAACCACTTTGTTGGCCTCGGTGCGGCCCAGCACATCGCCCGCACTGCGGGCGACCCGCTCGACGAGCACTTCCACGGTGCGTCCGACCTCGGCACGATTGATCTCCGCCTGAATCGATCGGTGCAGCGCGATCAGCTGCTCGAGGCGCTGCTGCGCCACCGCTTCCGGTATGAACTCCGCGCGCGGCATCCGCGTGGCGGGCGTGCCCTCGCGGAGCGAGTACTTGTAGAGGTACGCGTCGTCGAAGCGAACCGAGCGCATGAGGTCCAGCGTCGCCTGGTATTCCTCGTCCGTCTCGCCCGGGAACGCCACGATGATGTCGGTGGACAGCGCAATGTCGGGCATCGCGGCGCGCACCATGGCCACCTTCTCGAGGTAGCTCTCGACGGTGTAGCGGCGCAGCATGCGCTTGAGTGTCCGGTTGTGCCCGGACTGCGCGGGCAGGTGCAGCTGCTTGCAGACGGTTGGCTCTTCGGCCATCACCTGCACGAGATCCGGCGTCACATCATTCGGGTGGGGCGAGGTGAAGCGCACGCGGCGGATGCCGTCCACGCGCGCCACGGCGCGCAGCAGCCGCGCAAAGCTCCAGTCGCCGTGCGCGTACGAGTTCACGGTCTGGCCCAGCAGCACGACTTCGGGTATTCCCTGCTCCGCAATGTCCCGCACTTCGGCCAGCACCTGCTGCGGCTCGCGGTTCTTCTCCGAGCCGCGCGTGTACGGCACGATGCAGTAGGTGCATCGGTAGTTGCAGCCGCGCTGCACGGGCACCCACGCGCTCACCCCGGATGTGCGCTGGACGCGAATCCCCTCGTAATTTTCTTCCGGCTCGAAATCGAGCACGGCTACGCCCTTGCTCGGCTGCGCGGAAGCTTTGCCGTTAATGACGGGGAGCGAACGGCGCGCGGCGGGTGCCGGCGCCGCCGCCGACGGACGCAGCTGGTGCAGGACGTCGGGCAGCTGCCGGTACGCATCCGGACCCATGACCAGCTCGACGTACGGCGCCTTCTCGAGCAGGGCTGGACCCAGGCGCTGCGCCATGCAGCCGGTGACGCCGATGACGAGATCGGGGCGCTCGCGCTTGAGCTTGAAGAGCTCGCCGACGCGGCCGAAAACCCGCTGCTCGGCGTGGTCGCGCACCGCGCAGGTGTTGATCAGGATGATGTCGGCTTCATCGGGAGACAGCGCAGTGTCGTAGCCCTGCGCGGCCAGAATGCCCTGCATCAGCTCACTATCGCTGACATTCATCTGGCAGCCGTAGGTCTCGATGAAGGCTTTCTTGCGCGCCGGTTGCGTCATGGCCGTCTGTACCCCGGGCATCTGCGAGCGTTTCCCGCTATCTGCCGAACAGCGACAGGCTGACCGTGAAGCGCCAGAAGGTCTCCTTCAGGCCCTCGGCCGCGGAAGTGCTCGACAGCCCTTCGCGCGAGCCACGCTCGAAGCCGATGTCGCCCACCGCGAGCGGACCGAAATCATCTTCGACGAGACGCAGTCCGATGCCGCCGCTGACCGCCCATTCGGTCGGCGCTTCCTCATCACCGAGATGGAACGGCAACTTGGCCGTGCGCGCGCCCAGGCGCAGCGGAAAGACGCGATTGCCGCGGCGCAGTTCCTGGTATTCGATGCCGCCGCCGATCTCCATCTGTCGATCCGCAATCGTCGCTTCCAGCACGCCGGGTGTCCGGAAATCGGCGGACGACCAGGAAGCCCACGAGCCGGAGACGGCAGCCAGCAGATTCCGCCCCACGCGGCCGCTGGCACCCACCGCGAAGCGGACCGGCATGTCGTACTCGTACTCGGTGGTGCTCCCTTCTTCGGGGGAGGCTTTCAAGGTGCCGCTCCAGGTGGCGGATGCACCAATGCGCAGATCGGGCATGGGATCCCACAACGCGCCGACGGAAACCTGCGGACCCGAATAGCTCCACCGGTTGTGGGTCTCGAACGGCCGGAAGCCCAGCGTGCTGTCGGGATACGTGCGGCTGATGCCGCGGTCGATGTTGCCGGTGTAGATGCCGGCCGACACGCCGATCGCAAACCGCGATGAGAGCTGCCGCGCGATGCCCAGGCGCAACTGCCCGATACCGCCCACTGCATTCACGAGGTCGGAAGTCTGTACCGTGTCGGTGCCCAGGATCTCTTCGCCTTCCGCGACCACGGCGTACGACTGTTCGAGCAGACCCGTGTAGCCGAGTGTGAAGACGCCGAGACGCGTCGGATAGAAGATGGCCATGATCGGGAAACGCGTGGCGCCGATCTGAGCGTCTTCACCCTGGAATTCGGTGGTGCCGGACCACGGCTGAAACGCGGCGGTCACGCCGCGGCGCAGGAATCCCGCCTGCTCCGCGGGATTCACGATCGAGGTGCTCAGCCCGATCAAACCGACCCCGTTCACGCTGAGCGCGCGGGCCCGCGCGTCCTGGCCTTCGGACGGCACTCCCAATCCGCGCGTGTTGAAGAGCGACTGCGCCGAAGCCACCAGGGGCGTGCAGAGCACCAGTGTCAATACGACCCATGCGCGCTTCATTGCGGCCTCTCCACGTGGGCGGTCAGCACCAGCCGCAGGCGCGGTCCGGGCGCAAAGGTCGCAAAGCCGAGAGTAACCGGCTCGTTCGGGATGAGCACAGTCAGCCCGAAAGGCGGGCGGTTTTCGCCGGACACGTCGGGATCGACCATCGCGATGACGTAGTTGGTGACGTTGTAGGCCAGCGGCTCGGTAGCCGGCGGCTGCGCGAACCATTCGGGTGGCGCCTGGCCACTGAACAAACAGAGCGGCGCACCACCGCAGACATCACCGCCGATCGGGGATCGCTCGAGCGGAATGCCGGGCGTCACCAGCAGCGTCCGCACCGCCAGGAACGTCGTGTCTTCCGGAATGAAGCCGGCCGGTGCCGCCACAGGTTGCAACAACAGCTCGGCCAGCGCGATATGCGCATCGCTCAGGCGAACCTGGCAACCGGCCACACCCGGACAGGGAAACGTGAGATTCGCGAGATCCGGGCGGATCCCGATCATCGTCCGCCAGCTCGGCACACCACCCACCCGCAACTGGCTCCCGGCCGCGGGCGGCGGCGGATTGTAAATGAAGGTGTTCGCGGTCGGCGTAACCTCGAAATTGAGCACGGTATCGGCCTGCAGCGCCGAATGCGCGGAAACGCGCAGCACGGCGCCCGTGATACGCAGGCGCGAGTCGGGCGTTTCCGAGACGATCAGCGCGCCGCGCGCCGTATTGGTCGTGTCGATCCATTGCGCGAGCGATGCCGAATCGATGCGCAGCACCACGCTGTCGGAAGCCGCCCACGTTGCCGTGTCGATGCTCGCGCCGCGCGTGCCGCCCGGCGTCGCCCAGGGCAGCTCCACGCTGCCGGTGTCGATACGCAGTGACCAGGTCGCGCTGCGATCCCATTCCTCCGCCGTGTGGAAGGCGCGCAGCCGCACCGGCGGCTCGCCCGACTTCAGCGTGTCGAGCCGCAGCACGAGACGGCCCTCGAAGTACCGAGGAGACGAATCGACCACCGCGCCGCTCGCGCCCCGCACCGTGACGATGCGCGGTGGATTGGCGAAGCGGAACAGCCCGTTGGCATCGACGACACCACCGAACTGATGGGCGACGGTCACCCAGCTCGCATCCTTCGTCGTCGTGTAGCCGGTGAAGGTGGTGTCGAAGGTCAGGTAGTCGGCCGGATCGAGGATCACCTCGAAAGTGCGGACCTCGCCACTCGGCAAGAGATCATCACCCACGTCGGTGGGTGTTTCATCCGTACAGGCAGTTGCGGCAAACAAACCAAGAACAACCGGCAGCCAGCGATACGGCTTCGTCAAATTCATTCAGGCTGCTCGTTCGAAAGGGAATGCGGTGTAAACGCCATGGGCAATAACTCACTCAAGTTCCAGCGTTGCTGTACGCCGGTCCTGCTTACCGACACGATTTCCAGATCGGGCGCGAATTCATGGAGATTCTGGCGGCATGCGCCGCACGGCGATGCCGGCGTATCCGAATCCGCCACCAGCGCGAGGCGCGTGAAGCCGCGTTCGCCCGCGGCGACCGCCGCCGCCAGTGCTCCCTGCTCCGCGCAGGTGGTGATGCGGTAGGAAGCGTTCTCGACGTTGCAGCCCGCGTAAACCACGCCGCCCTTTCCCAGCAGGGCGGCGCCCACGCGGAACCTCGAGTAAGGCGCGTAGGCGCGTTGCTGCGCGGCGCGCGCCTGCTCGACCAGCTGATCCCAATCCGTCATTCCGCTTCCAATCTAACGGCACGCCAGCCGCGGCAGGCGCGGGGTCAGCCCGGTTAGTATTTCGTAACTGATGGTGCCCGCCTGGGCCGCCACCTCATCGACGAGAATCTCCTCCTCGCCATCCGCTCCAATGAACGTTGCTGCGTCGCCGGCCGTGACCTCCGGAACGCCGGTCACATCTACAACCGTCATGTCCATGGAGATCCTTCCCACGATTTTGACGCGGCGACCGCGCACGACGGCTGTGCCCACATTGCCCAGGGCTCGCGGCAGTCCGTCGCCATAGCCGATGGCCACCGTCGCCCAGCGCTCCCACCCGCGCGCCGCGTGCGTGGCCCCGTACCCCACCGTGCTGGCGGGCGGCACGTCCCGCACCAGGACCACGCGCGCCAGGATGCTCGCCACCGGCTCGGGGCGCAGCCGGTCCTCGCCCGTGACCTCGGGCGCGGGTTGCCCGCCATACAGGAAAATGCCCGGTCGCACCGCGTCCAGCGCGTATTCCGGCCAGCGCAGGCTCGCTGCGCTGTTACACGCATGGACGAGCAGGTCCTCCGTCGATAGCGGGAACTGCGC
>CBJLQC010000140.1:0-6641 GCA_966424955.1 uncultured bacterium
GAGCATCTGCTTCGCATGTTCTTCGAGCAGCCTGCCTTCGGTCTGCAGGAGATCCGCCTCCGCGTGATCTCGACCCTGCCGCGCGGCGTCGTGCAGGTCGCGCAGGACACCGAGATCGAGCTGCTGCCCGAGTACGTCGAAGAGGAGGAGAAGGGCCGGCGCGCCGATATCAGCTACGACGACATTGGCGGCCTGGGCGATACCATCAACCAGGTCCGGGAGATGATCGAGCTGCCCCTCAAGCACCCGGAGCTGTTCCAGCGGCTCGGCATCGATCCGCCCAAGGGCATCCTGCTGCACGGACCGCCCGGCACCGGGAAGACGCTACTGGCGCGCGCGGTGGCCGCCGAGGCCGACACGCGTTTCTTCCATATTGCGGGCCCCGAGATCATGGGCCGCTTCTATGGCGAATCCGAGCAGCGACTGCGCGAGATCTTCCAGCAGGCGCAGCAGCAGGCACCCTCCATCATTTTCATCGATGAGATCGACTCGATCGCGCCCAAGCGCGAGGATGTGAATGGCGAAGTCGAGCGACGCGTAGTCGCGCAGCTGCTCACGCTCATGGACGGCCTCGAGCCGCGCACCAACGTCGTCGTCATCGGCGCGACCAACCGCGTGGACGCGCTCGACGAGGCGCTGCGCCGGCCCGGTCGGTTCGACCGCGAAATCGTCATTGGTGTGCCTGATGTGCATGGCCGTCGCGACGTGCTCGCCATTCATACGCGCGGCATGCCGCTCGCCGAAGACGTGAATCTCGAGGAGCTGGCGCGTGTGACCTACGGCTTCGTGCCGGCCGACCTTTCCGCGCTCGGCCGCGAGGCCGCCATGGAAACGCTGCGGCGATTGCTGCCGCAGATCAACCTGGATGGCGGTGGCGAGATCCCGCGCGAAGTATTGGACAATCTGCGCGTCACGCGTGACGACTTCATGAATGCACTCAAGCGCGTGCAGCCGTCCGCGTTGCGCGAGATCATGATCGAGGCGCCCAACGTCGAGTGGAACGACATTGGCGGGCTCGAGGAAGCCAAGCGTGAGCTGCGCGAAGGCATTGAGCTTCCCTTGCGGCATCCCGATGCCTTCCGGCGCATCGGCATCCGCCCGGCCAAGGGATTCCTCCTGTTCGGACCGCCCGGGACCGGCAAGACGCTGTTGGCCAAGGCCGTGGCGCGTGAAGCCGAAGCCAATTTCATTGCCGCCAAGTCGTCCGATCTGCTGTCCAAGTGGTACGGCGAATCCGAGCGCCAGGTATCGCGCCTCTTCCAGCGCGCACGACAGGTGGCGCCGACCGTCATCTTCATCGACGAAATCGATTCACTCGCCCCCGAGCGGGGCGGTGGCATCGGCGAGCCCGCCGTGACCGAGCGCGTAGTGAATACGCTGCTCGCGGAGATGGATGGACTCGAGGAATTACAGGGCGTGGTCGTGATTGCGGCCAGCAACCGTCCGGCGCTGCTGGATCCCGCGCTGCTGCGGCCCGGCCGTTTCGACGACCTGGTGTACGTGCCGGTCCCCGACCGTGAGGGCCGGCTGCACATTCTGAAGATCCACACGAGCAAGATGCCGCTGGGCGACGATGTCGATCTCGAGGCACTCGCGGATCGCACCTCCGGGTATACCGGTGCCGATCTCGAGGATCTAACTCGGCGCGCCGGCCTGCAGGCGCTACGTGAAAACATCGACATCGCCGAGATCCCGATGCGCTTGTTCGAATCGGCGCTTTCGGAAACGCGCGCTTCAGTGACGGAGGAGATGGAGCGCGAGTACCGGGAGTTGGCTGAAACGCTGAAGAGTGAAAGCCCACGCGGCCGCCGCAAGCAGATCGGCTTTGCGGTAACCGGCGGCAATCGACGCGAAGTCGTCGCGGCGGACTGATGCGGGCGCTGCTGCTGCTGCTGTTGCCGGCCACGCTGCACGCGCAAGCGCCGCGGGCGAGCAGCCGGTTCGAACCGGCTGCCACGCAGCCGCAGCTGCAGGCCCGCACGTCTGCGTCGGACGGACGACTGATCCTGGGCGGCCTGGCCGCCGGTGCAGTTGGTTTCTTTGCCGGAGGTTACGTCGGTGCGCTCATCGCTGACGATGCCAGCGACGACGAGTTCGCCGCGCTGGGCGGCTTTGCGACCGGTGCGGTCATTGGTGAGACCATCGGCGTGCCGCTCGGCGTCCACCTGGCGAACCGACGCCAGGGTAAGCTGCTACCGTCCGTTTTTGCTTCCGCCGGCATCAGCGCCATCGCGCTGTTTGCGGCGACGCGGGGCGAGGATCATCTCGAATACCTGGTCGCCGTCCCGCTGATACAGCTCGTCACATCCATCGCGATCGAGCGCGGGACCAGCCGCTGACTATCGCCGAACGAATCGATGGCTGAAACGATCGCAGCACGGATCGTTCAGCATAATGGTATCGCCCGGCAGATCCACGACTGTTTGCGTGTCGATGCCGCCGTCAAAACCAAAAACACTGATGGCCGGCTGGTAGGTCACTTCGTCGCCTCGCACCATGAACAGCGCCGTGGCTTTCAGGGAATCGTTGCGCAGGACGTTCACCTGGTTCCCGCTGAAGCGGAAGCGCACCGTGTAGCCTTCGGAGGCCGGCGTGACGCTGCGCCCGGCAATGCCACCGCTCGAGCCTACCCACTCGAAGTCGCCGTTGAGCAAGTCATGGCTCGGCTCCGTGCCGGCGCTGCGACACGCCGTCAGCACGAGCGCCACCATCACCACGCGCCTCATACCCACACCTCGATTCTGCGCGCCGGGATGAGTTTGCGCGCGAGTTTCGGCCCCGCCACATACACCCAGCAGCCCAGGGTGCCGCCGCGCGCGAGGTGGGCCTCGACGCCGATGCGCCGAAACAACCCGGACGCGATGTCTTCATACTCATCGAGAAGCCCCAGCATCCGCGTGGGGCAGCGCCACACTTCACCAGACACGGGTGCGTTGCCGTAGACCATCAGCGCAGGGTATTGGCCATCGATGTCGTACAGTACGCCACCCACGGTGCCGGGGCCGACCAGCTCGCAGTCGGCCATGCGCCACGCCGCGCTGCCACTGCTGCGTAGCGTGCCATAGACGAAGAGGTGGAAGTACTCGCTCATGTGCGGCGAATCCTTCCCGGCTCGAGCCCGCCCGCGGACAGGATCTTCTCCTCGATGCGCTCGGCCTGTTCGTCGACGAAAGCTTCGACCGCAGCCAGATGCGACTGCACCTCGTCGAAATCGCGGAACGGAAAGTCGGTGCCCTCCGCGTGCTCGAGCGCCCCCCGCACCGCGTCCAGCTCATGGGTGGTCTTTTCCAGCGCGCGCCGCAGCCGGTTCAGGGCCTTACGCGCTTCGGACTCGGCTGATCCCTTCATGCTCCTGGTTCTCGAATGGCAGCTCGACGACCCGCGCCTCGCGGCCGTCGACTATTACCGTCGTGCCTGGTTCTACTTCGCGCCGCACGTAGCCCAAAGCAATAGTCTGTTGGAGCAGCGGCGAAATGCAGGCGCTGGTCACCTTGCCGACGTTCTTTTCGCCCCGCGTAATCGGCGCGCCGCCGGTGGGCACCGGTGCCGCACCCAGAAGCAAACCGCGGAGGTGGCGGTTGACGTGGCCGCGATGCAGAATGCGAATGATGACTTCCTGGCCGGTATAGCATCCCTTCGATTCGCTGATCGCGCTGTGGCGCAGCCCGGCCTCCAGCGGAATGACGTCCTCGGTCAGCTCGGCACCGCAGCGCGGCGTACCGGGTTCGATGCGCAGGACTTCCAGCTCATCGAAGCTCAAGCGCGGCAGGTCCGGCAAGATAGCGTCGCCGCGGACAATAAAGTCGAAGCCGGCATCTCCCGTATACGACGTCGCCAGCCGCAGCTCGCTCGCCAGTTCCACGTCCGCGCTGCGCGGTCCGTACACGCCGATTACGTGCACATCGCTCAGCCGCTGCGCGCGGGCAAACAGCGGCGGCACGCTCTTCTTCAGGTGTACTTCGATACTGTCGAGAGCCTGCGCGTCCGCTTCGATCCAGACTTCGTTGTCGGGGCGGCGCACGATCCGCGCATCACCCACCATTCTGCCTTTGGGCGTGAGGAAGGTCGAATAGACGGCAGTGTCGATCGGCGCGTTCGCGACATCATTGCTGACCAGCCCCTGGATCATGCGCACCGGATCGCGTCCGTACATGCGCGTCACGGCGCGGTCGGTGCGCTCGCTGAGCGCGGCACTCGTGCGCGCCGCCTGGTAACTCACCGCGGATCCCGCGTCAGTTCGTCCAGCAGCAGCCGGATACGCTGCGCGTCGGGGGCACCCGGCAGGACATCGAGATAATGCTCCAGTTCGGCAACGGCTTCCGCGACGCGGCCACGCCGCGCGAGCAGCATGCCGCGGTCGCGGACATCCTCGGCGGAATCCGGGCGCAGGATCAGGATCCGTTCCGCAGCCGCCAGCGCCCGCTCATCATCGCGCGTGTTCAAATGGATTGTCTTGAGATTGCTGAGCAGCCGGACCAGGACATCTCGCTTGTCCGCGCCGCGCAGATATTCACTCTGCAGCTTGACGGTGCCGCCATACACGCGGTCCAGCAGGTCCTGCGCTTCATCCTCGAACCGGATCATGCCGCCCTGGAACGGATCGACCAGCAAACGCAGCGCCTCACCCTGGTATCTCACCAGGAAATGTCCCGGGAAATTCACGCCTTCCAGCGGCAGCCCCAGCTGCCAGCCCACCTCGAGATAAATGATGCTGAGAGTGATGGGGATGCCCAGGTGGCGATCCATCACATCGTTGAGGTAGGAGTTGCGCGGGTCGTAGTAGGCCTCGGCGTTGCCGCGGAAGTTCTCCTCCTCGAAAAGCACCTTGTTGATCTCGCCGAGCAGCACGGGCGGCGCCGACTCGTCGGCCAGGCGATCCTTCACGCGCTCCGCAAACAGCTCCAGCCGTTGCATGTACGGCGCAGGCTGCAGCTGCGGGTATTCCTCCGCCGCGATCAGCAGCGCGACATGGGCAAGGCTGAACGTGTCGGCTGCCACAGCGTGAATGAACTGCTCGCGAACCGTGGTCATGAGCGGGTTCTGGTTTCCTGAAAATGTTGGGCGACCTGCTGGGGATCGTCGGTCAGCTCGCGGACAACGCGATGCACGTCCGCGGTGCTGGCCGCCCCCGGCAACTCGGCTTGCACGTCCTCACCGCCGGCGTGAGGAATGTAGTGCAGCGTCACGCGGTACCCCTGGAAGCCGGTGCCGCGGCGGGCCACCAGCTGAACCGTGTAATCGGCGCCATCCAGGGTCATCCGGTCGGCGATGCGATGTTCCTTCCACGCCGACGCGCCTCGCGAAAACTTGCTCATGATCTATCTTACCCGCGCCGTTCCCCGGAATGGGGTGGGCGTGCTCGTTTCAGTCGCCGGCTGCGTCTGTGACAGCCTCCAGGCAAGTTAATCTCAGCGCAAACACAGCGGCAACGAAAATTCATCGGTCAAGCACGGATTCGGGGTCGCCTGACAAAAGAAAACCGCACCGGGCAGGGGTGCGGTCACATGACAGCGTCACGTCGAATGTCTCGCTGACGGCCGGATTCAGGCCGCCTCGCGCTCTTCCTCGTCGCGGCTGAGGTCCAACGCAGCGGCGCGCGCACAGCCGTGGCAGTAAAGGACCACCGTGTAGTCCTGCACCGGCGTCGTCGGAATTACGACACCTTTCTCGATGCTGCGTGCATCCAGGTAGCAAACGACCTCGATCTTGTCCGGCCCGCAACGCGGGCAGGGGACGTCGGATGGATCTTCCAGGTATGAGAGGGCCAGTGACAACCCCTCTTCCATATCGAATTCCGCGGCATTGCTGCCCGGCATTTTGAATTCTGACATTTGCCCTCCGCGTGGGGGACTCGTTGCCCATCAGTAGAGCAAGGACAGTGCCCGGTTGAACGCCCGAAAAGCCGCGATTCTGCTGGTGATTGCCGAGCTGCTCGGCATGTCGCTGTGGTTCACCGCGAGCGCAGTCACGCCCTATCTGCAGGTACGCTGGTCCCTCGACGCCGGGGCTGCCGGCTGGCTGACCACCGTGGTACAGCTCGGGTTCGTGGCCGGAACCGCCGGCGCGGCGCTGCTCAATCTGGCCGATATCTGGCCGGCGCGGTGGTATGTGGCGACCGCCTCGCTGCTGGCGGCCGTCGCGAATTCGCTGGTCATGGCGCTGGACGATTATGGCTTCGCGCTGGTCGCGCGCTTTCTCACCGGTTTTTTTCTCGCCGGCGTTTACCCGCCGGGGATGAAGATGATGGCCACGTGGTTCGTGCGGAACCGTGGCCTCGCCATTGGCGCGCTGGTCGGCGGCGTGACCGTCGGCAAGGCAGCGCCTTATCTGATTCGCGCGCTGCAGATCTCGCCGCAGTTCGTAATGCTGTCCGCCTCAGCGGGGGCGGTGCTCGGGGGTTTGCTGGTCGCGCTCTGCTATCGCGAGGGACCGCACAAGTTCGAGAGGCGCGCGTTTTCGTGGTCGCTGGTCGGCACCGTGGTGCGTCACCGCGAAACGCGCCTGGCCATCGGCGGCTATCTCGGACACATGTGGGAGCTGTATGCCATGTGGACGCTGATCGCGGTCTTCTTCTTCGATCATTTCAGAAGCGGGTCGAGCCCGGGCGCCAGTACGAGCCTCTCCGGTGTTGCCGCGTTCCT
>CBJLQC010000141.1:0-6636 GCA_966424955.1 uncultured bacterium
CCGCCGCAAACCCCTGCGCGCGCAGCTGCTGGTGCATGGCCGTGGGCGAGTGGAGGTAGAGACGGAAGCTGCGGCGCAGCAGTCGCATGAAAAGGTTGGCGCCCGCGACCCAGAGCCGCGTGTACCACGCGTACCGCGGATAGCTGAGCGCCAGGGCGGAGCGCGCATGCGCGGCGGCCGCGCCGAGCAGGGCGCTCCAGTCGGGATAACAGCACACCACGCGATCGAGCACGACGACGTCGGCGGGAGCAATCTGCTCGCTGACCTGCGTCATGTCCGCGTTCTTCAGCTCCAGCCGGTCGGCCACGCCTTGCGCCTGGGCGAGACGACGCGCCTGCTCGAGCTGGCCGGCGACGGCATCAACGCCGACGGCGGATGTCGCGCCGCGTCTCAACATCTCAATGGTAAAGCCGCCGGTGCCAATCCCGATCTCGAGTGTGGTGCGGCCTTTGAGCCCGGTTTTTTGCTCGAGGCCGCGCAGCAGGCGCCGCGCGCGCACGTCGAGGCCGCGTCGTTCGTACTTGTCGGCATCGTGTTTGGAGACGCGCTCGGTGAAGATTTCCTGGAGCCCGCAATTGCACGACATCAGGAATCTTTACGCTTCCACTTCAACTTTTCGAACGCGGTGTGGCAGTGATGGCACCAATACGTGGCCACCGAAAGCTGCGAGCCGAAGGGTGAGAACAGCCGGGTATCCGTGCCATCGCAGAACGGACACGGCACCTGCTCGGGAAGCGAGGTCGGCTGCGTTTCCATCAGTCAGTCCATCAGAAACGCGCGGTTTTTGTCACCGCGGATGCGGGCGACCGTGGCACTGTCCGGACCACGCTGCTGGCTACGGCGCGTTGTTGAGTCGAAGCCACTGAAATCGGGCGCGAGGTCGCTCGCGACCTGGAGCTCCACGCTGTCGAGGAGCGGCGTGACGCGCTTCACGAAGCGCGCGCGCAGCTCATCGCCGGTGGTGCCCGGCCCGAACCAGCGGAGCAATCCGGGCAGCGCCCGCTCGACGGAAGCGCCCAATGCACGACGCGTGTCGGCGGAAGCGCCGGCGATGCGCTTGAGCCAGGCCGCGCCGTGCGCCGCGTGGAATTCTTCTTCATCCAGGATCTTGCCGACGCGCTGCCGCAGCGGCGCGTAATCGGATGCGCGCAAGGCCTCCAACTGAACACTTACAGCCGCATCGGCCAGCGCATTGATGACCACGAGGTCGGGCCAGCTCTGCGGTGATTCGTCGAGCAGCTCGAGGTTGCGGTACTCGCCCGGCTCGCGGCCGTGCTCCAGCTTTTCGACGTCATCGCCGAAATCCTTGAGCAGCGCGTAGAGCAGGCGGCCGTGCCCCCACTCGTCCTGCGCCATGGATGCGCAGGCGATCCCGGCTTCCAGGGCCGGTGCGCCCAGGATCCATTCGGCGTAGCGCATACCCAGGATACGCTTGGTGTCGGCCAGCACCAGGATCAGGTCGCGTACCGGGTCGCTCATGCCACGGCCGGACGGTCGGCGTTGAAGACCTCGATGAAGTGGTTGCGCGGCACCACCCACATGTCGAACCAGCGCTCCTCGTCGTATGTGGCATGCGCGTAAACCTTGGCCAGCTCATCATCGGGCGCATCCAGCGCACCGATGTGGCGCAGCGCATCACCGCGGTTCTTGCGAGCAAAGACTTCGTAGACCATTACGCAGCGACCCCAAAACTCTTGAGTACTTTTCTGCCTTCTTCCGTGATGCGGTCGGCCGTCCAGGGCGGATCCCACACCTGGTTGATCTGCACATCATCGATCGCTTCCTCGCGCAGGAGCCGCGCGCGGATGTCTTCGTGAATGAACTCCATGCACGGACAGGCGGTGGCGGTAAAGGTGAGGTCGATCTC
Source organism: uncultured bacterium (assembly GCA_966424955.1). GTDB lineage: Bacteria > Gemmatimonadota > Gemmatimonadetes > Longimicrobiales > RSA9 > CBJLQC01. The sequence goes on from CBJLQC010000141.1 coordinate 1,868, forward strand.
GATGGTGCGGCCGCGACGTCGCACATCATAAATCAATCCGAGATCGACCAGCGAGATCGGGAACTCGGGATCCATCACTTCTTTCAGCGCGGCCCACACCGACGCCGTGCCGGTCGCTTCGGTGCTCACGCCGCCTCCAGCAGCTTTTTCATCTCGCCGTGCGAGCGCCGCACCGACTCGACGTAGAACTCGTTCATGGGGCCGCGTGCCTTCCAGCGCGCGAACACTTCGTCCCAGCTGATCTGCCCCTCATCGAACAGCCAGTGCTTGGCCGCCGCGTCGTAGCGGCAGGGGAAGGGATAATCGAGCACGTATTCGCCGCGGCTCTCATCCCAGTGCGCCGGCACCTTCAAGCCGAGCGACTCGCAGAGCGGCACCGTTGCCGACATCCACTTCTGGCGCAGCTGGTCGTTGGTCAGGCCCTTGAGCCGGTACTCCAGCTGGTCGCTGTGCCGCTTGCGATCGTCGGGCAGGCCGAACCACTCGATCGTCATGGGGAACATCCAGTCGACGGCGCGCTGCAGCTGCTCGCGCACCCCGGCGCCCAGCTTGACCAGCCGCTTCATCCAGTTCTCGCCATGACGAAGATGGAAATTCTCTTCCAGGTCGACCTTGACCAGCGCGCGCTTGAGCGGACCGTAGCTGGTGTTCTCGAAGACATCGCCCAGCAGCGTAAAGCCGGCCCGGTCGAAGAAGCCGTTCGCCACCACCAGCTCCACCCAGCTCTCGAGCGGCTGATCGAACCCATAGGGGTGCTTGAAGTCCGCCGGCGCGCGCTCATACACGAGCTGTTCCCGGCTGAGCCCCAGGTCTTCCAGGATGCGGTACGCAATATTGGCGTGCGCGAGCTCGTCCTGGATGATCGCCACGGCCGAAACCTGCGTGTTCGCGGACGGCGCGTCCTGCGCCGCCATCCAGTATGCCGGCGCACTGATCAGCTCGGTGTCACCCTGCACGGTCAGCTGCGTGATGAGCGCCTTGCGGTACCCGGGCGTCATCTCCGCCGGTGACTCCAGGATATAGCCTTCCGAAATCTTCTGCTTGAGTTCCTGTTCCGTTGTCATTGGGACCCTTTTTCAACGGGGATGCCTCCGCGAAATGTCGGCGCGCGCTGGGGGGCTGGCAAGTTTGGGGACGAGGGGGACGAGCGGGTAATCCCCGCCGCGACTGTCGTGATTTGCGGCGGATTTGCTATAAATACTGACCGAGCCAACGCTCTGGTCGGTCCGGGATTTATAGCAAATCCGCCGTAAATCACGAACAGTCGCTCAGGGGATTACCCGCTCGTCCCCCTCGGGCATGTCCCCAAACTTGCCCGCCCCTTTTCCGCGCGCCGTCGGCACCCCCTTTGCTCATACACCTCCCGGTACTCCAGAGGAAAGTGCAAATGTCAGACTGGTTCAAACGGCACTGGAAGGCGCTTGCGGGCATCGCGGGTGTGCTGCTGGTGATCTTTGCCGTGCTATATCAAAGATGCGGGCTGGCCGGCTGTCCGGACGTGGACCAGCTCAAGGGCTACATCCCGGATGAGGCCTCGGTCATCGTCGACCATGAGGGCGAGGAGATCGGCAAGCTGTTCCTCACGCAGCGCACGATCGTGCCGCTCGATACGCTGCCCAAACATGTGCCGGCGGCGTTCATTGCCATGGAGGACCGGCGCTTCTACGACCATAACGGCGTGGATTGGCGGCGCGTCTTTGGCGCGGCCTACAAGAACATCAAGAGCCTGGGCATCGAGGAGGGCTCGAGCACGATCACGATGCAGCTGGCGCGCAACGTGTTCCCCGAGAAGCTGCCGGCGTACAAGAAAACGCTGTTCCGCAAGATCGCCGAGGCGCGCGTCGCGCGACAAATCGAAAAGGAGTTCACGAAGAACGAGATTCTCGAGCTCTACCTCAATCAGATCTATTTCGGCCACGGCGCGTGGGGTATCGAAGCCGCGGCCCAGGAATATTTCGGCAAGCCGGCCGCCAAGCTGACCCTGTCGGAGGCAGCCACGCTGGCGGCGATTCCGCGCGCGCCCTCGCGGATCAATCCGCGTTCGAACCGCGAGCTAGCGCTGGAGGGCCGCAAGGTCGTGCTCGAGCGCATGGTCGAACAGAAGATGATCACGGCGGACGAGGCCGCGGACGCCGCGGACGCGCGTTTGCGGCTGCGTCACGGCAACCTCAAAACGAGCAATCCCGCACCGTACTTCGTAGAAGCGGTGCGTAACATACTCGAGGATCAGCTGGGCGACGCCATCTACAGCGAGGGCTACACCATCCACACGACGCTGGATGCCACACTGCAGCGCGTGCTGGAAGAGGAGCTGAGCCGTCAGCTGCGGGCCGTGGAGTCGGGCGCGTACGGCCGCTTCCCTTACATGACGCTGGCGGCCGCGCGCGCGGACACCAGCAGCGACCAGGAAGATGCGACCAGCTACTTGCAGGCGGCGGCGATCTTCATGGATACGAAGACGGGTGACATCCGCGCGCTGATCGGGGGTCGCAGCTTCGATGATTCGGAGTTCAACCGCGCGCTCATGGCCCGCCGGCAGCCGGGCAGCGCCTTCAAGCCGTTCGTGTATGCGACTGCGTTCGATCAGGGCTATGCGCCGACGTATCGATTGTACGATCGGCCGCTGCGGCTCGTGCTCGACCGGCGCAATGTGTGGGAGCCCAAGAACTACGACGGCACATATTCCGATGTAGTGACGATGCGTGACGCGCTCGCGCAGTCGAAGAACGTGCCGACCGTTCGCCTGGCCACGGAAGTCGGCATTTCGCGGATCATCGATACCGCGCGTCGCATGGGACTGAGCGGTCGCATACCCGCGGTGCCCTCCGTGGTGTTAGGCAGCGCGGAAGTCACGCCGGTCGAGATGACCGCCGCGTTCGCGGCATTCGCCAATCTGGGCGATCGGCCCGAGCCGCGGTTCGTGACCAGCGTAGTCGATCGCGACGGCCACATCGTGTGGGCTTCCGAAGCGCGGCGTGACCCCGTGATCGATCCCGCAACTGCGTTCCTCACCGTGTCACTGATGCAGGACGTGATCGATCGCGGCACGGCGACATCCGTGCGCGCAGTCGGCTACACGGAGCCCGCAGCCGGCAAAACGGGCACGACCAACGACGCCGCCGACATCTGGTTCATCGGCTTCACGCCGAACATCGTCGGCACGATCTGGATGGGCTTCGACAAGCGCAAGACGATCGTCCGCGGCGCTACCGGTGGTGAGCTGGCTGCGCCGGTGTGGGGACGCGTGATGCGCCGGACCAACCAGCGCAGCGGCGGCTGGGCGCCACCGCCCGGCGTCGAGATGCGAATGGTCGATCAATACGGAAACCTGCTGGCGGACAACTGTCCGGTCGTGGGTGAGCTGCGCCGCGAATATTTCCTGCAAGGCACGGCGCCCATGGCTTCCTGCTACATGGGCAACACCTACGGTTACCTCGACAGCGCATCGTTCTACGGCGACTCGCTGGCGCCAACGGCGCAGCAGCTGGAAGAAGAACGCTGGTGGCAACGCATCCGCAGCCGGATCTTCGGCCGCAATGCTGAAGATCCCGCCCGTCCCGTGGAAGAGCCGTTGCCGCAGCAAGACTCGGTCGCGCCGCTGCCACCAGATACACAGGTAAAGCCGAAACCGACGCCGACGCCGAAGCCGATACCCACGCCGCCGCCGCCACCACCAGATACGGTGGACAAACCGCCGCCGGATACGACGCAAATCGTGCGCTGACCCAGCTGCACGGACTTGCCAAAGCCAAGCGCGACATTAGTCTCACGTCGCGCTTGGTTTCGTTTTTCAGTGGAGATTACACAAATGCGAATGCTGGTATTGGGCGCGGGGCTGCAAGGCTCTGCGTGTGCGTATGATCTATTACAGAATCCGCGGGTGGAACGCGTCGTCCTGGCCGACATGCGGCTCGATCACTTGCCCGAATTCATCGACCGCTATCGTGGTGATGCACGTCTCGAGCTGCGCCAGCTCGACGCGCGTGATGCGGCGAGCGTACGCGCGGCCATGGCGGGCGTTGATGCGTGCATGAATGCTCTCCCCTATTACTTCAACCTGGACATCTCGCGTACCGCGGTCGAGGCCGGTGTACACTGCTGCGACCTGGGTGGCAACACGGCGATCGTCTTCGACCAACTCAAATTGCACGATGCCGCTGCCGCAAAAAACGTGAGTGTCATGCCCGATTGCGGGCTCGCGCCGGGAATGGTGAATATCCTGGCCGAACTCGGGATCGCCCGGCTGGACCAGACCGACTCCGTGAAACTGTTCGTGGGTGGGCTGCCGCAGGACCCGCAGCCGCCGCTCAACTATCAGATCGTGTATTCACTGGAAGGCGTGCTGGACTATTACACGACGCCCTCCTGGGTGGTGCGCGAGGGTGAGCCCAAACAGGTGGAAGCTCTTTCAGAGCTTGAGATTGTGCGATTCGACGATCCGGTGGGTACGCTCGAAGCATTCCACACCGCGGGCGGCCTGTCCACCATGGCGTGGCGTTACAAGGGAAAGATCCGCACCATGGAATACAAGACGCTGCGATATCCCGGTCATGCCGAAATCATGCGCGCCGTGCGCGGGTTGGGTTTGCTCGACCTGGCGCCCGTTGCCGTGAAGGGGCAGACGGTGGTGCCGCGCGATGTCTTCATCAGTTGCGCGGAGCCAAAATTGCGGAAGCCGCAAGGGAAGGATATGGTGGCTTTGCGCGTCGTCGTCGAAGGCAGGAAGGACGGTGCGGCGAAGCAGATCGTGTTCGACCTGATCGACCGTT
>CBJLQC010000142.1:0-6619 GCA_966424955.1 uncultured bacterium
GGGAGCTAGGCAAAAGAACTAAGAACTAGGGGCAGGGATAGGGATGGGGTGGAGGGGGAGGTAAGAGATCATCCCCTCACCCCATCCCTATCCCTGCCCCCTAGTTCTTAGTTCTTTTGCCTAGCCCTTCTTCTAAACCCGACGTCCCTACGGCGTCGATTCCGCCACGATGGGTGCGCTCACCCCCATCACATCGACGGGAATGCGCAGAAGTTGCCGATTGCGCATGTCGATCGCGTAAAGGAAGTGCTCGTCGACGGCAAGGCCGTAGAACTGCGCGCCTTTGCTCTGCAGCATTACCTGGCGCGTGCCGTCCGGATTGAGCCGCAGGATGCGGCCGTTGTCACCCCGCTCGGCAACATAGAGGTCGCCAGTGCGCGAAAGTGCGAGCGTGACCAGCTTGCCCTCGTTGAATCCGGTCGCGATCACCGTACTGGTGCCGTCCGGCGCCAGCCGGATGACATGCCCGGCAAAGGTCGCCAGGTAGAGCACGCCCGCCGCGTCGGCGGCGATCTGGTAGACATGGGCGTTGAGCTGGGCATAGCGCCGCACTTCTCCATCGGGCATGACCTGGTGCAGGCGGCCGGACCATTCGGCCACGATGATGCTGCTGTCCGGCAGCACCGCGGTGCCGTATGCAGGCCCATCCCCGATGTCTGCTGCTACGACCGACGCCGTTCCTTTCGCGTCGATGCGATAGAGGTAATTCGCGTTGCGCGCGGACGCGATAACATAGGCCGTGTTGTCATCGAGAATGGCCGGCGCGTAAAGGGCATCGGCGGCGAGGCGGGACAGCGTCGCGGGATGATACGTGCCATCCCAGAGTTGCAGCACGCGCGGCCGCGGGCGCAGGCCCAGCGCATCCCAACCATAGCTCGCTTGCAGGACGCGCCCGGAACGGGCCGCCAGTCCCCAGCTCCACGGTAATTCCGTGGCAATGATTTCCGGCAGACCGGGCAGCGCGACACGCAAATCGACCACCACGCGCGACTTCGCCGCGCTGGTCGCCGCAGTCAGATACACGGTGTCCTGGTACTGCCCGGGCGGCAGGCTCCAGGGATCGGCGAGGATGTGCAGCGAGTCGGCGGTGCTCTGGACTTTCAGCCATTCGCCCGACGTGCGTGCCGTCCACTTGCCGGCCGCGCCCTGCCGGGCGATCGACACGGTGTGCGTCGCCGGTGCCTGGCCGACCAGCGCGGTCAGGTTGACGGTCGCGCGCTCGGGTGTGATTGCCGTGGCATGCGCGTTGATCGCCGGGAGCGCGTGAATGACACCGTCACGCTCGCGGATCCAGTTCAGGCTGAGCGACTGAACGTCCGACAGCTTCAGCAACTGCTGCGACGCTGCGCCCGGATACGGATCGCTGGCATCCGCGCGTCCGCCACGAGCCAGGTCGGCGCGTCCGTCGGCTTCAACCAGGGTGACCGCCGGCTTGCGCTCGTCGCTGTTCCAGGCGCCCAGCTCGCCGCGCTCCGGATCGACGCGCCATGCCAGCAATCCATGACCGGGCAGCCGCTTGTCCGAGCCCACGCGCTGCCGGTTCTCGAACAGCAGGTACTCGCCCGAGCCGGATGACAGATCGTAACGGAAGATTTCCGGGTCGCGCTCGACGGGCGGCAGACTGATGGCGTCGTTGTCGCGCAGCCAGGACACGCGCACCCAGCCGAGCTGCTCCTTCTCCCACGCCGACAGATGCGCGGGCGAATAGCGGGCCGAATGGCTGCCGGTGCCCATCAGCCCCCACGCCCCAATGCCCTGTGTCGAGCCATCGTAATCGTAGAGGTCCGGCAGCCCGAGGGCGTGTCCGGTCTCGTGTGCGAGCACGCCGATATGCATCGGCCCGCACGACTGCGGATCCACGGCCGGCAGGATCACGTAGTCGGCGATCTTGATCGCACCGCCGTTCGCGCTCGCGTCCTTCGTCTCGAGCGGCGGGATGGCCGCGCGATGCGGCCAGATCGCGCCGGCGCGCGAGGTGCCCGGACAGGGGAGGGCGTAGACCAGTGCGACGAAATCCACGAAACCGTCGTCATCGCCCGAATTGGGGACGCCGTCCGGTCCGTCGTTGTCGAAGGTGCTGAAATCGAGCGAGTCGTCGGCCAGCCGCAGCGCCTCCAGCCGCAGCTCGGCCACGCGACCGAACTGCGCCCAGCCATAGCTGCCGGCCGGCAGGTAGTGCCGCGCCTCGTGGCCCAGCCGGATCCAGGGAGCGACAGCGCCCTCGACCTTGAGCAGCCCCGAGGAGACTTCCTCCCAGTAGCCGGCATACGACATGGTATCGCCGCGGCCGGCGCCGAAGAGACGAGCGTGCAGATCGGCCGAGGTAAAGGGAGCGGCGACGTCGCCATACAGGACCGGGATGACCGGGACACGCAGGGTGCCCGAGAGGGCAGCCCCGCGCCGCACCGCACGCCAGGGCGACAGGCCATCCAGGTCGCCCAGGGCAGCCAGCTCCGCCCGCCGGCGCCGCACTTCATCCACCTTGCTGAGCCACGCCCGGCTGAACTCGAGCGGCGCATTCGGCCGCGCATCCCGCAGCCCCGCAATGGCATCCGGCGGCGACACGTCTCCCGTCACCGCCGGGAAAGGCAGGGCTTTCTGCGCGTGCAACGCGCTAGGCAGACGTAGCGGCAGGATGATCGCGGATAGTGCAAATGCAAAGATCCAACGGCCTGCGCGTGATTGCAGTCGGCGGATGGCTCGCTCCTTCGCGGCCGGGCTATGCTTGTCTGAGGAGGCACGGATACAGCGGCAAGCGATTGTCGCTAGCCCATTATTGGATGGCTACGACCCGCTGGGCAAGCGTCTTGTTCCGAGAGCAAATAGGCTGTGTACAAGGGGTTGAGGCGTCTATGAAATCGAGTATATTGATAGGCTGAGAGGCGGCCGCCGTACCGGGCTGCCTTTATTTTCTGCCCCCATCGTCTAGTGGCCTAGGATTCTGCGTTCTCAGCGCAGCGACCGGGGTTCGAGTCCCCGTGGGGGTATGCGACGCACGCGCCGCAAGTGCGGACGACCGAGCAAAAAGGTTGTGAACGAGTGCGTGCGGGTGCCGGCCACGCTAAGCGTCGCCACGCGCGCCCGCACGAGCACCGCGGCTCGCACGCAGTATCACCGGCACAGGCTGTACACACGCACCAGCACCAGGCACCGGTCGCATAGCTCAGCTGGTTAGAGCGCACGGTTCACATCCGTGAGGTCGTAGGTTCAAGTCCTACTGCGACCATGTAGAAGTGAAAGCCCGCCGCGCGCACGCGCGGCGGGCTTTTCACATCCAACTCCCCGGAGGGTGGTCACTCACACATCTCCCCAGCACAGCGCCTACTTGCGCTTGGGCTTCTTCAGCAGCTCGCGCATGCTCTCGATTTCCTTTTCCGAAAAACGCCGCTGCTCCATCAGGTGCGCGAGCAGTTTGAGCGGTGACCCGCCATAAACCTTGTCGAGAACGCGGCCCAGGGCGTTCGCCCCGGCCGCTTCCGGTTTGACAATCGGAAAGTAGACGTGCGTCCGGCCTTCGGCGCGACGGTGCGAGACGTAGCCTTTCAGCTCGAGCGTGCGAATCATGCTGGAGACACTCGTGTAGGCCAGCGCAGGATCGACGCGGTCGCGGACTTCGTACACCGTCGCCTCGCCCAGATCCCACAATACGCCCATGATGTCGAGCTCGCGCGGCGTCAGATGCAAATCCTTGCTCATCGATGCAGGGCCGCATGCGCGGCGGAGACAGGATGGGGCGCCGCCAGCACCAGCGCGCCGATGGCGACCGCGGCTGTGCCCAGCACAATACGCCACATCACGCTACGTTCGGCTGGTCGCAGCAGGTTCCTGATGCGCTGCTCGAGCATGCCTCCCAGCAGCGCCGGTTGAATCTGCGGATCACGCCCGTGGCCGGCCGCGATGTCGACCAGGGTCGCGCTGTAGCCGTGCGCATCGCCGAGCGCATTCACCACGCGCCGATCGCAGTCGGTTTCGATGGCCAGCGCAAATCGCCTGGCCTGCCACCACGCGACGACATTCCACGGCGTGACGATCAAGGGCAGCGCGGCCAGCAGCATGAGCTGGGCATCGCGCGCGCGCCGATGTTCATCCTCATGCTTCAGCACGAAGCGACGCTGCCGCTCGGGCAATCGAAGCACCCACCGTGGCACCAGCACGTGCGCTTTCAAAATACCAAAGGTGGCCGGACCCACCGCATCGGTAATACGAAATTGAACGCCATCGATCGTCCCCGCTGCCCGCCGCGCACGCGAGGAGATCCGCCACGCGCGCGCGATGTACGCGGCAGCAAGCAGGAACAGCAGGATGGTGGTGTATGCCCAGCCGGTGAGCACGACGCTGCTCATCGCATCCAGCGTGCGCGTCGAATGGACGACCGTGAAGTGCCGCGCCTGATACACAGGCGGGATCGTAACGGCCAGCAGGATCATGCCGAGCCAGAGCCAGCGCCGGGGCCAGGCGGGCGGCAGTGCCGCGTCGAGCAGCAGGGCAGCCACCGTCAGGCCGGCGCTGAAGGCGATGATATAGAGGATGCAGATCATGATCTATTAAGAACTTAGTTATGTCTCCCTACGGTGGGAACGCGGGCGCGGGTTTCGGGAGTAGTGCGCCGGCTGAAACTAAAAACTTAGTTATTACGTAGAGGCCCGAAACGACCACTTCACCCAGGAGACCACCATGAACATCGTCCGCGCCGCCTGCCTCGCCGCCTGCCTGCTGCCCGCCGGCCTGGCCGCACAACAGAACCCCTTTACCGCGCAACAGCGCATGATGTACATGGGCCTCAAGGTCTGGCTGGTCGCAGCCGCCGAAAAGATGCCGGCCGAGGATTACAGTTTTCGCCCGACCGACCTCGTGCGCACGTTCGGCCAGATCATCGGACACGCCGCCGACGCCCAGTATCGCTTCTGTTCGATTGCGGCGGGGCAGGAGAATCCCACGCCATTGATCGAGAAGAGCAAAAGCGGCAAGGCCGAGCTGGTGGCGGCCCTCAAAGAGGCCATCGCCTACTGCGACGCCATTTACCAGCAAATGAACGACTCGATCGGCGCGCAGGCCGTGCAGCTCGACGGCCGTCCGTTCACCCGTTTGGGGGTGCTCGACGTCAACAATCTTCACAACGCGGAGCACTACGGGAATCTGACCACGTACCTGCGTTTGAAGAACCTCGTCCCGCCCTCGAGCGATCCGGCGTTTGCAGCGCCCGTTCCGAAGAAGTGAGCGACATGACTTCCATCAAGACGACTGCGCGGCGCGCGGGTGTGCTGTACCTCATCATGTCCGTGCTGATGATGTTCGGCTCGCCGGAGTTGACCGGCGGCTCGCTCGACAGATCGTCGTCATCGTATGCGTCGCGATTGCCGCGGAGCTCGTGAACATTGCGGCCCGGCTGGCGCCGTTCGCGGTTACTGACGTTGGGCTGGCGTACGCCTGACGACCGCGCCGCCCTTGATCACCAGCCACGGAGTGCGGACCGCATCGATCGACTCCAGCGGATTCTGTTTGAGCAGCACGAGATCCGCTTGTTTACCGGGCTCGATGCTCCCGAGTTGCTCTGCGCGGCCCAGCCACTTCGCTGCGTTGATGGTAGCAGCCTGCAGAATGGTCGCGGGCGGAATGCCAATGCCGGCGAGTGCCGACATCTCATCGGCGGCTCCGGTGGGGAGGATCTCATCCTGGCCGACCAGCAAGCTCACACCGGCGGAGGCAACGATCTGCGTGATCGTCTTCATGCCATCCGTAAGGCCCGCGACATACCGCGCGCGCCTCGGTTCCGGCACCGCGTTCACAAATGGCGGCGGCTCGCGTTCCCAGGATTGCAGCACCCGCAAGGTGGGCGTGTACATCACGCCTTGTTCTTTCCACCGGGCGGCGAGCTGCCGCAGGAGATCGAGATCGAGACTGGCGGCGCCGAGCGAGATGATATGCTGCGCGAAGGCGAACCGAGCCGGATCGCCCGGCTTGCGTGACGTCATCAGGGTGGTAAGCGAATCCCGCAAAGGCCTTCGGAGTGCCGCCTGCCAAGGCGAAGTGGAGTGCTCGATACTGGAGATCCCGAGTGTTAGCGCAGTGTCGACAGGGACGTCCTGATACAGCGCAAATCCCGGATCCAGGATCACTCTGAGATCCTTCTGCTTGGCTTCCGTCACGAGACGTCGCAGCAATTGCAGGTCCCACTTGCCGAACGCCTTGAGGTCGCTGCCGCCGGCGGCGGCGACGGAGTCGACCAGCGAATCGACCTGCTCGGCGCGATCGATAGGCACGGTGAAGCCCGGCATGATCCGGTTGTTCGGCTCCCAATACACCGGCGAGTGCTCGGCCATCGGGCCGGCAAAGAAGATCTCCGGACCGAGCAGGCGGCCGCTCTGCACGTCATCGCGCAGACGCGCCAGCACGGTGGTGGGTCCACCCACGTCCCGCACGTGAAGCACGCCATGCTCGACAAAACTCCTCAGCAGGTCGGCGAGACTATCCCCGCCCATCAGCGTGGCGAAAGCGAGGTGGACGTGGCTGTCCCAGAAGGCGGGCAGCAGATATGCGCCGTGGCCATCGATGCGCGTCGCGCCGTCGTTCGGCTCCGCCGCGCCGATCTTCGCGATGATGCCATCGCGGATGGCGACGT
>CBJLQC010000143.1:0-6617 GCA_966424955.1 uncultured bacterium
AAATCGCCGCCCGGCCAGGTGCTGCTGGAGCGCGCCAAAACGCTGTTCGTCGAACCGTCGGAAGCCGTGGAAGAGAAGTTGCGCTGGCCGGAAGACGAGTGAGCGCGATCAGCGGAGCGCGCGGATGAATTGCTCCGCGCCAGCCACCCCGGCGTGCTCGATCGTGTCGATGAGCGCGCTCCCCACCACGACCGCGTCAGCCACGGACGAGATGGCGCGCACCTGTGCCGCGGTGGAGACGCCGAAGCCCCCCGCCACAGGCAGGTCGGTAACCGCCTTGAGCGCGCGCACCGACTCGAGCAGCTCGGCGGGCAGCTCGGCGCGCGCACCGGTCACGCCCATCCGCGCGATGTAATAGATGAAGCCTTGCGCGCGCGCGGCGATGGCGCGCACGCGCTCGGGATCGGTGGTCGGCGCGACGAGACGGATCAAGGCGAGCGGAGAGGCCTCCAGCGCGTGTTCGATCTGCGCATCCGCGCCGAGCGGCAGGTCGGTCAGCAGCACGCCCTGCGCGCCGGCCGCCACCGCATCGGCGATGAAACGCTGCCACCCGTAACGCAGAATCGGGTTCAGGTAACTGAAGATGATGACCGGGGTCGCATGCTCGGCCCGGAATGAACGCAGCTCGCGCAGCACCCAATCGAGGGAGGCACCCTGCTCGAGCGCGATCTGCGACGCCCGCTGGATCGTCGGGCCGTCGGCGACGGGGTCGCTGAACGGCACGCCCAATTCGATGACGTCCGCACCCGCGCGCGCCAGACCGCGCAACAGCTCAGGGGTAGCAGCGGGCTCCGGAAATCCGGCGGTGAGATACGGGATCAGGGCGCAACGCTGGGCGCGGCGCCATGCCTGGAAATGCGGAGCGAGCGGATCAGACGAAATATTCAGCGATCCGGATGCCATACTTGTCGGGATCGGTGGTCTTGATGATGGTGCGGCGCGCCACCGAGTTGACCGGATCGACGTCGGATAAATCAACCGTGAACGGCTCCGCCAGCATGGCGCCCCAGCTGTCGGAGATGATCTTCGCGATCGGCTGGTGCACCTTGGTAGGATCCGGGTTGCGCGCCACGACGACGGCCATCTCGTTGGTATCCAGAATACACAAGGTACCAGCCGGGAACACGCCCGTGATGTTCACGAAGGCCTTGACCAGGAGCGGATCGTAGCCGCGGTGCGGGTTGTCCCGCATTTCGCGCATGACTTCATCGGGCGGCCACGGCTGGCTCTGATAGCTGCGTTTCGAGGTGGCGGCGTCGTAGCCATCGGCCGTGGCCACGATGCGGCTGAAGAGGGTCGGGTACCGCTCGCGCCGGTTCCTGGGATAACCGGTCAGATCCAGCTTCATGTGATGCTCGTAAGCGAGCAGCATGGGACGATACGGCAACTCATTCAGGCCGCGCATCGTGAAAAGCGCCAGCAGACCTTCCGTCGGGTGCTGCTGCATCTCGTGCCATTCGCTGTCGGTGAGCCCGGCGGTCTTGTTCACGATGGCGGCGTCGATGCGCATCTTGCCGATGTCGTGGAACAGCGCGCCCAGCCCCAGATCGTAGAGCTGCAGCTTGCTGAGCCCGAGCTTCTGGCCGAGGACGACGCTCAGGATGCACACGTTCACGGAGTGCGTGAACGTGTACTCGTCGTAATCGCGCAGCGTCGTCATGCCCAGCATGAACGTTTCGTTGTTGAGCACCTGGTCCACGATCGACTGCACGGCGCGTTTCACGCGCCGCAGATTGACGGCCTTGCCCAGCCGCATGTCGGTCAGCACTTCCTTCGCTACGTGCACCGACTGGAAGTAGGTCTGCTTGGCGATCTGCTTGGCCTGATCCTCGTCGATCGGACGATCCGCCTGCTCTTTGTGCGCGCCCACGCGCACGTGGTGCGCGTCCGCGGCCGCGAGCTTCGCCTCGAAGCGCTCGAACTGCCCTTCGGCGGCCGTCGGATCCATGATCAGCAGGGAGATCAAGCGCGCCAGGTCATGGCGCGTGACCTCGCGGTCCATCTCGATCTCACCGACGCCATGCTTCGACAGCAGCGCCGCTACTTGCGCGAAGGACGCGTAATCCGTGAGATCGAGACGCAGTCGCGCATCATTCAGGAAGAGGAAGTCGCCGACCAGCCTCAGCTCGAACTGGTCTTCCCGGTCGAAGATGCGCACGATGATCTTGCGCAGCTCTTCCAGGACATTCTGCACGGTCGCGTTTTCGACCGGATAAAGCTTGAGCGACTGCACGGACGCGTGCAGCGTCAGGACCAGTGACCGGCCGAGTGGCTGCAGCGCGCTCTCGCTCTGGACCAGTTGCGTGCTCACGCGCGGACCTCCTCCTGGCGCATCGCTTTCTGTACGGCGTTGCGCACCATCGGATTCGGGTCGGCAGCCGCTTTCTGCAAGGCGGCCCGCGAGCCCGGCGTACCCACCTTGCCGAGCGCCATCGCCGCGCATGCGCGCAGCTCGGCGGACTGCTTGCGCAGCAGATTTTTGCCGTTGAGCAACTTGTCCAGCATGGCCACGCTGTCGGCGTTGGCTACCGCGCCGAACGCCTCGAAGAAAGCGATCTTCTCGGTCAGATCGGCATCGCGCACGATGCGACCCTGCAGCAATTCCTCCAATCGGGCGCGCGCCGGCTGATACCGGATCGTGCCGAGCCCGCGCGCGGCCGCAATGCGCACCTCGCGTTCGCCATCCTCCAGCGCCTTCTGCAACGCGTCGAGCGCCGCGCCCGATCTGATGGTCACCAGCGACTCGACCGCGGCCCGGCGCGCCGCCGGCTCGGGATGCGTGAGCAGCTGCGCGATGGCCGGTACGGCCTGCACCAATCCGATCTGCCCGACCAGGCGCGCGGCACCCGTGACGATGACTTCCTCTTCGGATTTCAGCAGACTCATGAGGATGTCCGGATGCGCACGGCCCAATCCCTCGATCGCGCCGCGCAAGCGGAACTGCAGCTCCTTCACGTGCGTCGTCTCGACCGCGCGAATGAGCGGCGCGAGCGCGGTCGGCTTCAGGTACCGCAGGAAGATGCCCAGCTCATCACCAGCCGGATCGATGGCGCCTTCCTCCAGTGACTTGAGCAGCTGCTGGAGCACGCCCGGATCGCTCAGCTCGGCGAATATCTCCTGTGCTTCCGCCGTCTGCGTGGGGCCGAGCACGTCGCGCGCCTCGAGCAGGCCGTGCAGGTCGATGAGGATCATGGCCGCCGAGCGCAGATCGCCACTGCTCAGATACGCCGGCAGCAGCTGGCGGCAGATGCGCAGGATCTCCGCCTGCCGCTTCGGCATCGGATCCTCGAGCCGGTCGAACAGCGCCTTCAGCACGTCCGCCTTGACGTCGCGCTGCACTTCCTTGGCGAGCTCCGCCTGCAGGTATTCCAGCTCGCCCGCTTCCATGAAGTAAAGCGTTTCGTTGAAATCCTCGCGCAAGAGCTGCTGTGCGATGGTCGGCTGCCCCTGACGTACGGCGGTCGGCAGCATGGCGGGACTCAGGTCGGCGCCCGTGATGTCGGCGGACAGCACGGTGAGATCGAGACTGTTGGTGGGCAGCTGCCCCGCTTCGGGAACCTCCAGCCCCTCCGCGAGCGCATCCACGTAGTTGTAGAGCAGCGAGCCAAACTCCTGCTCCCAAAGCAACGTCACCATGTCATCGGCGCTCATGGCATCGATGTGGCGAGCACGCGCCAGCACGTCCAGGAAGCGCTCGATCTCCTGCTCGAAGCCGGGCAGGAACGTCAAGCCACGAATGCCGTCCTTGTAGAACTGAAACGCGAGATTGTCACGGCCTTCGCCGGGCGAGAAGAACTCGTCGTGCCAACGGAAGCCGGTTTCCTCCACGATGACCGAGAACGAATACGTCGCATCCCACAGTGCCTGGACCCGGGCGCGAAACAAGGCCAGGAAAGCCTGGTAGGCAGGATTGTTGGCTGCGTACAGCCGCCGCGCGCGCACGGCCTTGTCCAGCGTCGTGAAGAACTCGTGCGCTTCAGCGGGTGTGAGATCGCCGGCCACTTCGTAGCCGGTGGCCGGCGCGGCGGGCGTAGGCACGGCAGCGTCCGGCACCGGCGCGCTCGCCTCCGTGGCCGATGACTCCTGCACGAGTCCGCCGTGAACGATCTCGCTGGCGCGAGACGCAAGGCTGTCGTTATCGCCGGTGTTCGGTAGCGTCATCCTGCTTTATCGTTGGATCAAACCGTCGCCCGACCCAAACCCGCAACCTGCTCCACGTCCTTGTCACCGCGACCGCTCAGGCAGATGACCACGGGTCCGCGCTCCTGCCAGCGTCGTCCTTCCTTGAGCACGAATGCAACTGCGTGTGCACTTTCCAGCGCCGGGATGATGCCTTCCAGCCGGGACAGACGCTCGAATGCCTGAAGCGCTTCCGCGTCGGTGATCGAAACATATTCGGCCCGCCCGCTCGCCTTCAGATGCGCGTGCTCGGGACCGACGCCCGGATAATCCAGCCCCGCGGAAACGGAATGTGCCGGTGCGACTTGTCCGTGCTCGTCCTGAAGCAGATAACTGAGCGATCCGTGCAGCACGCCCGGCCGACCGGCGGCCAGCGACGCCGCGTGCCGTCCCGATGCGAGCCCTTCACCGGCGGCTTCCACGCCGATCAGCTCGACATCGGTGTCGGCGATAAAATCGTAAAACGAGCCCATCGCGTTTGAACCGCCACCGACGCACGCCACTACCGCCACCGGTAGACGTTCTTCTTTTTCGAGGAGCTGCGCGCGGATCTCAGAGCCGATGATCGCCTGGAAATCGCGAACCATCCGGGGATATGGGTCGGGCCCTACGACCGATCCGATAATATAGTGCGTGTCCCGGGCGTTTGCCACCCAATCCCGCATGGCTTCATTAGTTGCGTCCTTCAGCGTGCGCGTTCCGGAGGCCACCGTACGGACCTCCGCGCCGAGCAATTGCATGCGATAGACGTTGAGCGCCTGCCGGCGCGCATCTTCCTCGCCCATGTAAACGACGCAACGCAATCCGAACAGCGCGCACACCGTCGCCGTCGCCACGCCATGCTGGCCGGCCCCCGTTTCGGCGATGATGCGCTGCTTGCCCATACGCCGCGCCAGCAGTATCTGACCAAGCGTGTTGTTGATCTTGTGCGCGCCCGTATGGTTGAGATCTTCGCGCTTCAGGTAGACCGTCACGCCTCCCGCGGCCTCGCCCAGGCGGTCGGCCCGATACAAAGGGGAGGGCCGGCCCACGTAGTCGCCCAGCAGCGCGCGCCACTCTTCCTGAAAAGACGACTGGCGCCGCAATTCGTCATACGCCGCGGTCAATTCCTCAAGTGGCGCAACGAGAGTTTCAGGAACGTAGCTACCCCCGAACGCACCGTACCGGCCCACCGCGCCGCGGGCATTATCCACAAAATCGCGCATTAAATCCGGGGCCTTGCTGCCCCGCTCCCTCTCGATTCCAGAGCTGACATCGACGATATCCGGCTGCCACGCCGTCACCGCCTGCGCCACGTTCGCCGCATTCAGCGCACCCGCGACAATGAGCATGGTCGCCGGCATTCGTGTCGCAGCGGCGAGGCCGGTGACACCATCCAGCAGCACGCCATCGACGTGCGCCGGCCAGAACGCCAGGGCGTGCTGCGCGCCGGCTTCATCGGACACGCGTACCGCCTTCCAGATCTGCACGCCGCGCCGGGCGCGCAAGCGATCGACCAGCGCGACGTCTTCCGATCCATGCAGCTGCACCACGTCGAGGCCGAGCCGATCGATGGCGCTGGCGATGAATTCCGCGTCCGCATCCACGAACACACCCACCCGGCGGGCGGGCGCTCCCGCTTGAAAGATCGCGGCCGCGCTTTCCACGGTCTGCGAGCGCGCAAATCCCGGCGACAGAATTACGCCGACGTAATCCGCGCCGAGCTGCGCCGCGGCCCGCGCATCCTCCGGCCGGCACATCCCGCACAACTTGATCTTCATCGCGACCGGCGTGGTTGCGACGCGAATGCGCGAACGGCACTGCACACATCCGGCGCGCGCATCAGCGTCTCGCCGACCAGCACGGCGTGCACGCCACGCGCGCCCAGTCCGGCGACATCCGCCACCGTGCGAATACCTGATTCCGCAACGACGGTGGTCTCGGATGGAATGTCCGCCAGCAGGCGCGTCGCCAGCTCGAGATCGACGGAAAAATTCGAGAGATCGCGATGGTTGATGCCGATGACCAGCGCGCCCGCGCGCAACGCACGTGCGATCTCGGCGCCGTCGTGTGTTTCAACCAGCACGTCAAGTCCAATGCCGTGCGCGGTTGTCAAGAGGTCGCGCAAGACGGCGTCGTCCAGCGCGCGCACAATCAACAGTACCGCATCCGCGCCCGCCGCGCGCGCCTCGAAAAGCTGAACTTCTTCCAGCACAAAGTCTTTTCTCAGCAGCGGCACGCTCGTGCATGCGCGCGCCGCGGCCAGGTCCGCGACGTCGCCGGCAAAAAAATTTTTGTCCGTCAAAACACTTATGGCGCGTGCGCCGCAGTCGCTATATGCTTTGACGGTCTCCGCGACCAGGGCCTGCTGGCGGATCCAACCCGCCGACGGCGAGCGACGTTTGAACTCGGCAATGAGCGCGACGTCATTCCCCGCACGCAAAGCGGACGCGAAAGGG
>CBJLQC010000144.1:0-6613 GCA_966424955.1 uncultured bacterium
AGGTCATTCGCAACGCGCGGCGCTCCATCCTGGCGATCACGCCTTACCTCACCTTTCCCTTCACGGACGCCATGGCCGAAGCGCGGCGGAACGGCGCCGTCGTCACCGTGCTGTCACCGGCGATCAACAACCGCGTGTCATTGCGGCGGTACGTGCACCGGGTCGCCCACGCACACGGGTTCGCGCTGCGTCATTATCTCGGTCGCATGAGCCATCTGAAGGCGCTGCTCATCGATGATGAAATTCTCATTACCGGCAGCACCAATTTCGATTGGCCGACGTATCATGTGCTGGCGGAAACCATCGCCATCACGAATGCGCCGGCGCTGGTGCAGGATTTCAGGGAGCGGGTGGTGAGGCCGGACTTGCGAAGCTCGGTCGCGGTGGATCCGGATCCCTCATTCACCGGACGTTATGCCGGGCTGCAGCATCGCGTCTGGGCGTGGGGCGCGCGCACCATGTGCCGGCCGCGCGCGGGCAAGCGAGTCGTGCATGCCGGCGGATTTTCAGAGCCGGATCGTGCGCTCGAGCTCGGCAGGCTTGATCCGGAACCAGCGCGCGACTAGCAGAACCTCGTTCACCTGTTCCGGCGAGACCGTAGTCGTGTGGCGTTCGCGGCGTGTGAGCACGGGCCGCGCCGTCTCCTCGAGCGCCTCCATCGCTTCGTCACCAACGGGCGCCGGCCACTCCGCGCGGATGCTGCCGCGCCGGATGGCGTAGATGCGATCGTCGCCCTGGTAACCTTCGGCCCGGTACAGAAACGTCAGCGCTTCGATGCTGGAGCGCGCGGCGATCAGCTCATAGCGGGCTTCCTCCAGCCGATACGCGCGGTCACGGAGTTGCGCGGCGTACTCGAAGTGCAGCCGCTCAGCCGCCAGCTGCATGCGCTGGTTCAGCACGTTGAGCGGCTTGACCACATCGCCTTCCAGGAATTTGCGGGCTTCCTGCACCCGGCCCTGGTACTCGGTACGCGTGCAGCGGCCGGCGCAGGGCGCCAGGCATTTGTGCACGTCGCCGCGGATGCAGCGCGGCGTGTCATCCGGCGTGAAGAGATCCATCTGATCGGCGAACCGCAGCTTCACGCGTGGCGAGCAGTCGCGCAGCTCCAGCACGTCCGACACTTCCCGCAGGACGTCGCGCACCATGCCGCGGCCACGGAACGGCCCGTAATAATGCGCGCCATCGTTCACGACCTGCACGGTGGTCAACAGGCGGGGCGCCTCTTCGCGGGTGAGCTTGATGAAGCAGAAGTTCTTGTCGCTCTTGTGCTGTACGTTGAAGAGCGGCCGCCAGCGCTGGATCAGCCGCATCTCGTGCAGGAGCGCGGCGAATTCGCTGGATACGTAATCCCACGCGATGCGGCGCGTATGGGAGATGATCTCGGTGGCCTTCTCGCCGCGATCCGCCCGGAAGTAGGAGAGCAGCCGGGTGCGCAGGCTGATCGACTTGCCCACGTAGATGACTTCATCGTTCGGCCCCAGCATGCGGTAAACCGCGGGACGGTTTTCGGCGAGGGCGCGCACGCGCTCGCGCAACGCCACCGCCATGTGGCCATTCGCCGATGCCAGGACGGATGCCGCTACCTTTGGCATTGCGGGCAATAGAAAGCGGAGCGATTGGTGAACACCACGCGCTTGATGGGCGTGCCGCAGCGCAGACAGGGCAGCCCAGCGCGGTCGTAGACGTGCAGCAGGGCCGCAAAGCCGCCTTCCACGCCGTCCGCATCCCGATAGTCGCTGACCGTCGTTCCGCGCTTCTCGATCGACTCGTTCAGCACCGCGCGCAGCGTGTCGCGCAGCCGCGCCGTCTCCGCGCGGGTGAGCGTGCGCGCCCGCCGGGTGGGACGCACCCCCGCGCGGAAGAGCGCTTCGCTCGCATAGATATTACCGACCCCCGAGATGCGGGTCTGATCGAGCAGCCAGTTGCGCATCGGCGAGATCGACGTCCGCGTCATGGCGAACAGCTTTGCCGCGGTGAACTCATCCGAGAACGGCTCGACGCCCAGGCTGCGCTGCCGCTCGTCCCAGCGGTCGCTCGCATAGACTTCGATGCTGCCGAACCTGCGCGCGTCATCGTAGAGCAGCGAGGTGCCGTCATCCAGGTCGAAGCGCACTGCAACGTGCCTCAACTCCTGCGCGCGCTGCGCCCGGCTGGCCACTACGCGGCCCGTCATGCCCAGGCTGATGACCAGCACCAGGTCGCCGGTCAGGCGGAGGACCACTTTCTTGGCGCGCCGCTCGACCTGCTCTATGCGCTTGCCTTTCACCTGTGCGGCCAGGCGGCGCGGAGTGAGGCCCGTGCCCAGAATGTCGGGGAAGAAGACCCGGCAGCCGGTGATCGCACGGCCGGTTACCTTGCGCTGCAGATCCCGGACGATGGTTTCGGCTTCGGGCAGCTCAGGCATGGACGCGATTCATCTCACGATAGCCGATGTCGCGCCGGAAGTATTTGCCCTCGAACTGTATTGCTTCGGCGGCCCGCCGGCTGCGCTCCGCGGCCTCGCCCAACGTGGCGCCCAGTCCGGTGACCGTGAAGACGCGGCCGCCACTCGTGTGCAGCCGCCCATCCACCTGCTTCGTGCCCGCATGGAAGAGCAGCACGTCGTGCGAATCTTCCACCCAGTGCGGAATAGCAATCGCCTGGCCAGTCTCGGGGCTGTCGGGATACCCGCGCGCCGCCACCACGGTCGCCAGGGCGGCGCCTGCGCTCCATTGCGCGGCGGCACCCGCGAGGCTGCCGCCGCGCGCGACTTCGAGCAGCAAATCGAGCAGGGAAGACTGCAGCAGCGGCAGCACTACCTGGGTTTCCGGATCGCCGAAGCGCGCGTTGAATTCGATTACGACGGGGCGGCCGTGGGAAACCATGAGGCCGGCATACAACAATCCGCGGAACGGCTTCCTGTCGGCGCGCAAAGCCGCGAGCGTCGGTAGGAAGATGGCGCGGCGGACTTCATCGACGAGCTGCGGCGTCGCGATCGAAACGGGCGCGTACACGCCCATCCCGCCCGTATTGGCGCCCGTGTCCCCCTCGCCGATGCGCTTGTGATCCTGTGCCGGAATCAGCGGCACGACATCGGTGCCGTCCGTGATCGCCAGGATCGAGAGCTCCTCGCCAGACAGGCGCTCCTCCACGACGATCTCGTTGCCGGCTTCGCCGAACGCTTTGTCACGCAGCATGAAGCGCGCGACGTTCACCGCTTCCTCGGCGCTTTCGCAAACCACCGCGCCCTTGCCGGCCGCCAGCCCCGACGCCTTGACCACCCGCGCGCTCTCGTGACTGCGGATGTACGCTTCCGCTTCCGCCAGCTCGGTGAAGCTCCTGAACGCCGCGGTCGGTACACCCGCGCGCTGCATCAACTGTTTGGCGTAGGCTTTCGACGCCTCGATCGCGGCCGCCGCCTTGGTCGGCCCGAAGATGGCTAGCCCACGGCGCTCGAAGAGGTCCACGATGCCGTTGGCCAGGGCCGCTTCCGGACCGACGACGGTAAGATCCACGCGATTGGCTTCCGCCCACGCCGCAATCGCGG
Organism: uncultured bacterium; assembly: GCA_966424955.1. Lineage (GTDB taxonomy): Bacteria > Gemmatimonadota > Gemmatimonadetes > Longimicrobiales > RSA9 > CBJLQC01. The sequence goes on from CBJLQC010000144.1 coordinate 3,527, forward strand.
GCGCCTCGGTCGGATCGAGCGGCAGGCACTTGGCCAACGCGTCCGTGCCGCCGTTGCCGCGCGCGACGAACAGCTCCGCGTCGGGCGCATCCGCGCGCAGCTTCCAGAGTAACGCGTGCTCGCGACCGCCATTACCAACGACGAGGATCTTCATTCTTCTCCACTGCAGTTCCCATCATCGATCAACCCTTCCGGAAGCCTTCCCGAAACGAGTCCCGCATCCGCTTCGCTGCATCACCGAACTGCGTCTTGAGGTCCGCCGCGTCTTCCCGGTAGGCGTCGGCCGCCGCGCGCAAATCATCCATGTACGGCGTGTTCGGCTCGCCGCGCCGCTTGTATTCGCCGCGCAGCACACGATCGTACTCACCCGCTTCGATCCAGTCGCGCAGCTCGGCGGCACGCAGCACGTGGAAGGGATGCGTCGCGCCCAGGATGTTGAGGACCTTGAACACCGCGTCGGCGACGTCGCCACCCTTGCGATACTCGTCCGCCTGCACCATGAACTCGTTGAGGTCGGTTTCGTTGTCGTAGCCGCCGCCGGCCAGTTTCATCAGCGTGCGCAGCGCAGTTTCCGGATCCTGGCCGACCAGCAAACCGGCGCGGTCCGAAGACAGTTCCGCTTTGCGCATCCACTCGAGCAGTCCGACGAGTACCGCGCGCGCGGCCAGGCCGACGATCGGGAAGCCCATCGTCGCCAGCTGCAGCAGCAGCACGGTCATCGTGCGATACAGCACGTGGCCGGACATGATGTGGCCCACCTCGTGGCCGAGCAGGAACGTCATTTCATCACGCGTGAGCAACCGCACGGCACCCGAGTTCAGCACGATAAACGGCTTCTTCATCCCGTACGCGCCGGCGTTTACCAGCGGCGTCTGCGAGACGAAGAGATCGTAGTGCGGCGTGTCCATTGTCCTGACGACTTCCAGATACTGCTCGTGAATCTCGGGAAACTGTTTCGGCCCGACCTTCACCGCATTCGCCTGGAACGCCAGTCTGATGGGTTTTTCGCCGAAGACACCGAAGAGCGCCTTCAGGACCGCGTCGAAGCCGGGGACGCGTCGCAGTGCCGCGAGGGCGGCTTTGTCGGCGGGATGCTCCCAACTCGCCGAGTCGATTTCTTTGAGGATTCTTATGGTTTTCGGAGTGGTGGTCATGGTTTTTCTCTGGGCGCGGGTTTCGAGGAACTAAGAACTAGGGGAAGGGATGGGGATAGGTGGAGGGGAAGGACTCCTAACCCTGCCCCTATCCCCATCCCTGGCCCTAGTTCTTAGTTCCTGGTCCTAGTTCCTCAAAGGCTCCTTCGCTCCCGCAACCGAAAAAGTTTCAGGCACTCAGCGCCTGATCCAAATCCGCAATGAGGTCCTCCGCGTCCTCGATCCCGACGGAAAGTCTAATTAGCCCGTCCGTCACTCCCTGCGCTTCGCGGATCTCGCGGGGCACGGATGCGTGCGTCATGATCGCCGGATGGCCGATCAAACTCTCAACGCCTCCCAGGCTTTCGGCCAGCGAGAACAGGCGCGTGCGCTGCACGACTTTCTGGGCACGCTCGAGCGAGCCGAGCTCGAGCGAGATCATGCCGGTGAAGCCGCGCATCTGGCACTTGGCCAGCTCGTGCTGCGGATGCGTCGGCAAGCCGGGATAGTGCACCGCCTGGAGGTCGGAGCGCTGCGCCAGGTATTCCGCCACCTGCTGGCCGTTGCGGTTGTGCCGCTCCATGCGCACGGCCAGCGTCTTCGTGCCGCGCAGCACCAGCCAGCTGTCCCAGGGGCCCGGCACCGCGCCGGACGCTTTTTGCAGGAAGCGCAGCTTTTCGGCGACGTCGTCGTGATTGGTGACGACGATCCCGCCAATGACATCCGAGTGCCCGTTCAGGTACTTTGTGCTGGAGTGCACCACGATGTCGCAGCCCAGCTCGAGCGGCCGCTGGTTGTAGGGCGAGGCGAAGGTGTTGTCCACCGCGACGAGCGCGCCCACCTCGCGCGCGATGCCGGCCACGCCGCGCAGGTCCGTGACGCGCATCATTGGATTGGTCGGCGTCTCGATGTGCAGCAGCTTCGTGTTCGGGCGCAGAGCTTTGCGCACGGCGTCCAGGTCGCGCGAGTCGACGCGCGTGAACTCGACGCCGAAGCGCGCCATGACCATGGTGAACATGCGGTGGGTGCCGCCGTACACGTTCTCCTCGTAGACGACGTGATCGCCGGCATCGAGCGTCTTGATGATCGCTTCGATGGCAGCCATGCCGCTGGAGAAGGCCATGCCGTGCCGGCCGCCTTCCAGAGCGGCGACATTGCGCTCCAGGGCTTCGCGTGTCGGGTTCTGCACGCGCGCATACTCGTAGCCGTGCAGTGGCTCGCCCAATGCCGGCTGCACGTAGGTAGAGGTCTGGTAGACCGGCGGCATGATCGCACCGGTGCTCGGGTCCGGGCTTTGCCCGGCATGTATCGTGAGGGTGTCGAAACGCAGTTTGTTATGGTCCATGCGATTTGCGGTCAAAAGTAAAGTGTGGGGGCAGCCCCCCTTCGTCTCATTTTCGCCCGGAGAACACGATTTGGCCAGTACGAAGCGCTTGCATCACGATGAAATACGGTCCGCCGCGGGCGGCACGAAGATGTTGTACGTGCTGCACGGCATCTTCGGCTCGGGCCGCAACTGGTCGTCCGTCATGCGCCGGTTGGTGCGCGCGGTGCCCGCCTGGCATGCGCGGCTCATCGATCTGCGGCAGCACGGCGACTCGCAGGGCTTTGCGCCGCCCCACACGATCGAGGCGGCCGCGCGCGATCTGTACGATCTCTCGCGCGACCTGGACGAGACGCCGGCGGCGGTGCTCGGCCACTCCTTCGGCGGCAAAGTCGCGCTCATGTATGCGCGCGAGCACGGCGAGCAGCTGGAGCAGGTCTGGATCGTCGATTCCACGCCGGAAACCCGGCCCACAACTTCAATCGAATCACCGCCGCCTTCCATGCCATCGACAGGGGAGAGGACATCGACATACTCCCCCTCCGGGCGATGTTCCAGTGATGCCAGCATGACCGTCGTGGAGACCAGAACTCCGGCATCCGGTTTTTCAGCAGGTAAAACCGAAATGAC
>CBJLQC010000145.1:0-6569 GCA_966424955.1 uncultured bacterium
TCGTCGTCGTCTTACCGGCATCGATGTGAGCCATGATGCCGATGTTTCTGAGCTTATGTAGCGGCGTATTCCTGGGCATAATTTTCAAGGTCAAGAGGTCAAGAGCGCGAGCGCCAGGAAAATGCGAGTTCGACTCGCGGGCCCGCGCGCCCTTAGCCGCTTATCCTCTCGTTCCTACCATCTATAGTGAGCGAACGCCTTGTTCGCTTCAGCCATGCGGTGCGTGTCTTCCTTCTTCTTGATCGTGTTGCCTTCGTTGCGCGAAGCGGCCAGCAGCTCGGCGGCCAGCCGCTCGGCCATGTTCTTGTCGCCGCGATCGCGCGCAAAGCCGACCAGCCACTTCATGGCCAGCGCAGTGCGGCGATCGGGCCGAACTTCCACCGGTACCTGGTAGGTGGCGCCGCCGACGCGGCGGCTCTTCACCTCGATCACCGGCTTGGCGTTGTTGAGCGCCTGCTTGAAAACGTTCATGCCCGGCTGACCGGTCTTTTCCTCGACGATGCGCATGGCATCATAGAAGATCCGCTCCGCCGTCGACTTCTTGCCGTCCAGCATGAGGCTGTTGATGAACTTGGTTACCGTCGCGGATCCGAACTGGGGATCGACCGGGGTCTCGCGCTTAACTGCTCGTTGACGTCGGCTCATGGTTCTCTAGCTACTTTTTGGCGCGCTTGGCGCCGTACTTGGAACGACCCTGGTGGCGATCGGAAACGCCGCTCGCGTCCAGCGTGCCGCGTATGATGTGATAGCGCACGCCGGGCAGGTCCTTCACACGACCGCCGCGGATAAGCACGATCGAGTGCTCCTGGAGATTGTGACCCTCACCCGGGATGTACGCCGTCACTTCGTAGCCGTTGGTGAGGCGGACACGCGCCACCTTCCGCAACGCCGAGTTCGGCTTCTTGGGCGTCGTCGTGTAGACACGCGTGCAGACGCCGCGCTTCTGGGGGTTGCCCTTGAGCGCCGGCGACTTGTCAGCTTTTTCAACCGCTTGCCGTCCTCTCCGGATCAGCTGGTTGATGGTCGGCATGCTGTGGTTTCTCCGAATTCCTGACAGTAAAAACGCGGGAGCTATAAGGCTTGCCCCCGCCTTGGCCGGAAGTTGTTGCCCCCGGACCGGTGTTGGTCACCCTGAACTGCGTTTCTAAGGTGCGGCGGCAGGGTTCACTTTTGCGGCGTGCATGTTGCCGAGTGATCTCTACTGCCGAACGCAGGCAAAAGTGAATCCTGCCCCGCTCCTGTTACAAGCCGACGAAAAAATCCGTCGACAGACATGGAAAGGTATAGGGCTGCAGCAGTTATGTCAAGCTGACATGACCCGTTTCGGAAGGCCGTCGGACAGCGCTTTGGACCGCGCGCCGGAGCCTTCCGAACGTGGTGGCCCAGCCCGGCGGATGGGGCGTGCCGTTCTCAATACCAGTTACGGTTATGCCCCAGCCATTCCTTCATACAGCCGCGACCGGGACGGTCTGCCGCGCGTACTCCTCAACCGATCGGAGGGATATTCCGGGAAACGTGCGCAGCACGTCCTGCATCGGGATCACGTTCCCCTTGGCCGTCTCCATCATCAGTGCCGCAAAGGTTTTTTCGAGTGCATTGCTGGCGGCGGCATGCTGGGCCTGCAGCGCTTCGATCGGGATGTGCACGACGCTGAACTGTTTGCCGGTCGCTTTTTCGAAGATGTGTACGGCTTCGAGCGGCGACAGGGCATCCGGGCCGCCCAGCTCGAAGCCCGCATTGCGGGCCGCCGGGTTCCCGATCGAGTCCACACTGAAGCGCGCCACATCGAGGTAGGAGATGTAGCTGAGCCGGCCTTCCCCAGTGCCGATGATGTTGGCCCGCGCGTTGGGCGGGTCGAAGCCGAGCCGCGGAGAGAGCCAGACTTCCATGAACGCGGACGGCCGCAGGATCGTGTAAGTCAGCCCGCTCTGCATGAGGTGCTGCTCGTTGATTCGTTTCACGCGTGTGAGATCGCAGTCCGGATTGAGGCCGGTGGCGACGGACACGAAGACGAATTGAGCGGCGCCCGCGGATTTCGCGGCGTCGATGAGGTCCTTGATACCGCCATCGGCGGTGAGGAAGGTGTTCTCGGGTGTGTACGACCCGATTGCGGTGGCCGTGGTGAGCACGCAACTCACGCCCTGGCACGCCCGCTCGAGCGAGAGGACATCGCGCAAATCACCCACGACGATTTCCGCGCCGAGCGCGCGCAGCGCAGCAATCTTCGCCGGATCCGAAGTCTCACGCACCAATGCGCGCACCGGCTGCTCGCGCTCGCGCAGCAGCCGGCAGATTTCCGAACCGAGCATTCCGGTAGCACCGACCACGAGATTCATGATTGCCCTCCGAGCTTGGCGGCCACAGTGGCTCGGGCCTGGCTCAGGTAGCCAGGCTCGAGGTCGAGTAGATTCGCAATCTTGCGCAGCATGTAGCTTTCATGGCGGGCGACTTCACCGTCCGTCAGAATCAGTCCCCACATGATCTCGGCGAGCAGCGTCTTTTGTCCGATGTCGTAGCTCGACCGCACCAGGTTCGCGAACTGGAAGACGTCGACGGACTGCCGGCGCTCTTCCTCGGCCAGTTGCATCAGCTCGTGCGCCGTGTCGTAGTCCAGCGAAAAATGGCGCATCAGGATGGCGTGCACATGGTTACGTTCATCCTCGCTGAACACGTCGTCCGCGTGGGCCAGCTCGAGCAGCAGCGCGCACGCGGCCACATGCAGGGGATCCGCCTTGCTGCGGCCGGTGCCGTTGGCGGGCGATGCGGCGGGTCGCATCCTTTGATTGAAGAAGTTCTTGAACGAATCCATCGGACCTCTTATGCGAGCTGCGCGTCCAGGCGGATCTCCGCGGCCTTGAGGAGTCGGGAAATGGGACACCCGACTTTGGCCGCGTCCGCCTGCTTCTGAAATTCGTCGTTGCTGATGTTCGGCACGCGGGCGACGGTCTGCAGGTCGATGCGCGTGACCGTGGGCGCGCCGTCCACCTGCTCCAGCGTGACTGTTGCGGTGGTGCGCACACTTTCCGGCGTGAACCCGGCTTTCTCGAGATTGGCCGAGAATGCCATCGAGAAGCAGCCCGCGTGGGCGGCGGCGATCAGGTCTTCCGGGCTCATCCCCTGGCCTTCTTCAAAGCGCGAGGGGAAGGAATACGGCATTTCGAAGTTTGCGCGCGTGACGTTGATCGTCCCTTTGCCACCCCTCAACCCACCCTGCCACTCGGCGCTGGCACTTCGCTTGGACATTTATTCCCCCAGTTCTGCGGATATGTATGCGGAATTGCTGCGGTCCGCGTAACTTTGCCTGAGGCAGTCCAACCCGCAACCCGAAAGGGCGTATCGATGGCCGATTCCGATTTTACTGGGCAACGCCACTCGTTCGTCCAGCGCATGGTCGGTGCTGCGCTGCTGGATGTGAACGTCTACGAAGAAGTGGAAGCCGATTCGTCGGCCACGGTACAGGCCGCCGGCGTCGTCGCGCTCGCCGCCGTGGCATCCGCCATTGGCTCGTGGGGCGACGACAATGCACTGGGCGGCCTGGTCGGCGCGCTGGTGGGCTGGGCTGTCTGGGCGGCCGTCACTTATTTCATCGGGGCCACGATTTTCAAGGGCACGGCCACCTGGGGTGAGCTGCTGCGCACGCTCGGCTTCGCGCAAGCGCCGGGCCTGCTCTCGATCGTCGGTCTGATCCCGCTCCTGGGCGCGCTGGCCCGTTTCATCATCTTCATCTGGATCCTGGTCGCCGGCGTCATCGCTATCCGGCAGGCCCTGGACATCAGTACCGGCAAGGCGGTCGCGGTAGCCGTGCTGGGCTGGCTTGCCCTCATGATCGTGATGGCGGTATTCGCGGGCGCCGGTTGGTTGGCAGGACTCGCCATGTAACGAACCCGACGAACTCGTCCCACCGGCTGCGTCGCTTATCGAACAGGTGGCAGCTGAGCTGGCCGCGCTTCCGGCGCCGCGGCCGGCTCCGGCGAAAGAGAGGCCCAAAGCTCTTCCGCGATGGCTTTGAGCTGTAGTGTCTCCTGCCATCGGTTTGCCAGCTCCAGCCGTACGCCGCCCGCGCCGGCAGACGTAATCGCATAGCCCGATGCCGGTGGTCCGAGCTCCGGCACGAAGGGCAGTACATCCCCCTTCTGCGCCTGTTGCCGCCAGTACTGCATGGCGGAGCGCCATAACTCCCGGAAATTCTCGAGATGCTCTGCATGCGCTGCATCCGCAATTGAAATCTGAATGCACTGGCCATTCGAGACGCGTCCGTGAAAGAACGCGGTGCGCTCGAGCACGGGCCCGATCTGCCGTCGGAAGGCGACCAAGCCTCGATACGGCGCTTCGTGGGCGAGGTAGTAGTGCGAGTAGTCGCCATTGAAGCGGACCTGCGGAATGCGTTCGATCAGCCGGTTCGTCCGCCACAGATCCTGCACCACCGTCGCGCGATGCGTTTCGATGAAAACCGGAAGGAGATGGCGCTCGGCCGCCTCGAGCGTGCCGTGCACGAGCCGGTCCGCCGCCGCGTCGTCTTCGTCGCCCCACCCCAGATGAACGGTCAGGCAATGCGCGCCGGCATCCTTCGAGCGGGAGACCAGCAAGTCGATTTCGGAGAGGGTGTTGGCGCGACCGCCCGCAGCGAAGCGCAGCCCGGAATCGAGGATTTGTTTGCCACGTTCCGGTTCCGCTTGCATGCCGTGGAAGCCGGCCCCGACTACTTGTTCCATGGCTTCCTCGAACGACCACGGTTGTTGAGCGCGCGGCAATTCGAGCAATCCCCATGAATGGGCGTAGACCAGCAGTCGCATCCGCCGATCAGATCTTCAGCTGTTCGACTTCTCGCCCACAGTGCTTGCAGACGCGCGCGCGAGTGAGAATCCGCTCCGCGCACCACGGACAGTCCCGTTCATCACGGGGCTCGCCGAGGGCAGCAATTCCGACGGCCTCTCCACCCGTGACCTGCGCCTGCACCTGCCGCCGGAAGTCCAGCGGTGCAGCGATGTTGCGGAACTCCTCGCGGGTACCGCCCGTGCCGGTCACCGCGATCGTGCCGAAATCGAGCAGACGAGCGAGTACGGTCTGGTTGACTTCGATGCCTTCCACCTTGCTCAATAGCGTCTCCAGCGTGCGGCGCTGTATGAAGCCCACTTTGATGACGACGCGCTTGTTGGTAACGGCGAACTCGGAGGAACGGTAGAGAATCTGTGCGCCTACCAGCGGGATGAGGGCGCCGGCCAGCGCGATCGCCGCAAACGGGTACAGCTCGTTGGAGAAGGCCGCGGCAGCAACCGCCATCAACGCGATCGCAATCAGCACAGGGAAGACATAAACAATCTTGTGGAGATGGCCGCGATGGACGACTTGCTCGCCCGGCAACAGGTGGTTTTCGACGTATCCCATATGAAAACTCGAGATGATGGCAGGTTGATGCTCATATGTGCAGCGAAGCCGGACCGCGGTCAAGCACATTCGAGGCGCACCCGGCATAGCAAGCGCTCCGGCACAACAGTTCGTAAACAAAAAAAGGGCCCCGCTTTCGCGAGGCCCCTTTTTCGTTTTACATCTAGTCAGCCGGGGTATGCTCGGCTTCCTCCTCGATCCCGGGGAAAAGCTCGCGCGCCCGCTCCGCGAACACGTCGGCTTCCTCCGCCGTCGGCGTCAGGTCCACCTCGAACTCGATGTCGTGGTTGCGGTAGACACCGGTACCGGCCGGAATCAGGTGGCCGATAATGATGTTCTCCTTCAACCCGACCAGCTCGTCCTTGGCGCCCTTCACTGCCGCATCGGTCAGCACGCGAGTCGTTTCCTGGAACGACGCCGCCGAGATGAACGACTGCGTGGTCAATGAGGCCTTGGTAATGCCGAGCAGCAGCGGCTCGGAGCGGGCCGGATTGCCGCCCTTGGCGATTACCTTCTGGTTGGCATCGCGGAACTCGCCGCGATCGACACTTTCGCCCTCGAGGAACTCCGTGTCGCCCGAATCAATGATGCGCACCTTCTGCAGCATCTGACGAACGATGGTACCGATGTGCTTGTCGTTGATCTTCACACCCTGCAGGCGGTACACCTCCTGCACCTCGTTCAGCAGATACTCCTGCACGGCGCGCGGGCCCTTGATCCGCAGAATGTCGTGCGGATTGACCGGACCCTCGCTCAAACGGTCGCCGGCGCGGACCTGGTCACCCTCATGCACGCGCAGGTGCTTGCCGACCGGCACTTCGTAGACACGCTCCGGACCCTGGTTGGGGATCACGATGATCTCGCGCTTGCCGCGCTTGATCTCGCCGAAGCGGATCGTGCCGTCGATCTCGGTGATCACTGACGGATCCTTCGGCCGGCGCGCCTCGAACAGCTCGGCGACGCGCGGCAGACCGCCCGTGATGTCGCGAGTCTTGTAGACCTCGCGCGAAATCTTGGCCAGCGTGGTGCCCGGATCCACCTTCTCGGTGTCGCGCACCGTCAGCTGCGCACCCACCGGCACGATGAACTCGCGCAGCTTGCTGCCGCCATCGCGGTCCCAGATCTCGATCATGGGGTGCAGCCGCTTCTCGCGGTCTTCCATGATCACCAACTGACGGCGACCC
>CBJLQC010000146.1:0-6545 GCA_966424955.1 uncultured bacterium
GTCACCATCAGGGTGATGACGATGTTGAACGTGTGGATGGCGGGCGTGTCGGCGGTCCAGTCGACCATCGCCTGCCAGTACAGCGCGTTCGACCACGGGTTGTTGGTGGCCGGTATGCGCTCGACCACGCGGCTTTCGATCGGCACGTCCACCGTGGTCAGCGGTACCCAGGCGCCGAGATCCGCGCGCCGCCACATCAGCGCGGCCATCGACTTGGTACCGGTGGCCGGGCAGGGCGCCTGGCAGCGGATCGATACGGTCGTCACCCGCGGAATCGGCTGGCCGCCCGTGATTTCGACCGTGAAGGTGGTCGCCGTGCCGCTCATCAGGATGCCTGCATCCAGGTCGGCGGCCGTCGCCGCGGCAAATACGACGGGAAAGCCGTTGACCGTGAGCGTGCCGCGCTGCGCGTGCAGCGGCACTGTCAGGAGGGCCAGCCACATCACCAGGCTCCCGACGGTACGCATGGTCCTAGCGGACCTCGAATTCGAGTTGGCCGGCGGCGATCTCCGCGCCGCCGTAATCGAGCAGCGCGAGCGCCACGTACCGCCCCGGCTTCAGGGCGGGCAGCACGACGAGCTGCTGGCGAACGCCGGCCGGCGCAACCGGAAACTCCGCGATGTCCAGCTTGGCCAGCAGGGCGTTGCCCTCATCGCGCACTTCCACGGCGCCCCTGGGCTTGAGATGCGCCTGCCCGGAATTGCGGAAAACGATGCCCAGCGCCGGGACGCGCGTGCTGTCGGTGGCGGATGCCGGCGCCGTGGTCCGCACGACGTCGTCGATATCACCCGCGCGGGCCGCGTTCTGCGGCTCGACATAGACCTTCACGCCCGTCCGGATCACGTAGGCGATCTGCGAGCCGGCCACCGCTTTCGGCGCTTCGTTCGTCTGCATGAAGACAATGCCCCAGCACGACGCCGCGCGATCGCCCTCGAAGCTGATCCGCACCGCTTCCGTTCGCCCCGCATCGATGCGCAGCGCCGCCGGGAACACGCGCAGCTGCTGCCGGCACGACTGCGACAGCGTCCCCAGCGGGTGGAACTGGTTGGCGCCCGTGCTGTCGCGTGACCAGTCCTGGATGTCGATCAGGACCTGCGCGGGCTGCGGCGCGTGGTTGGTCACGCGCACTACGCCGCTGCGCCGCTCCGCCAGCTCGGGACGCAGAAAGACCTCCAGCTCGTCCACCGAGATCTGCGCCCGCGCAGACGACGGCACCACACAAACAGCCAGCAGGGCAACCACCGTCATCAGTAGTCGCCCTGCTGTCCTTCCTGCATCGGAGAAGTTCAAGCTAACCTCGTTCAAGCCACGGTCGCCGACCCTGCATGATATTTACGGAGCCGTCAGCGTGAATACCAGCGGAATCTCGTAATCGCCGGCCGCGTTGGACGCGTCGGACAGGTCATTCACATAGACCGTGCGGAAGAAGATCGTCGGAGCGCCCGCATTCGTCCGCGCCTGGTTCGCGACGATCGCCGCCGCCGACGTCGTGATCGCGTTGTACGTGCCGCCCGCCGTGTTCGACCACGTCAGATGCGAGATCGGCTTCACGCCGCCTTCCGTTCCCGTATACGTCCAGTCGGTCGCCGCCGTGGTATGCACCGACAGCGTCCACTGCCGGTTCGAACGCACCGTGATCGCCGGGCCGGCCGTCTGCACGTAACCCGCCGACAGGTCCGCCACCGACGGTGCCGTCAACGCGATATTGCCCGCACCAGCCACCTGCAGCTCCACCATCGCGGGCACCGTCACCCGCGCGGTCGTATTGATCGAACATCCTGCCGCCGAGTTGCCAGAACACGTCTGCGCATCCGCGGCCGTGGCCGCCACCATCAGCGCCACTGCGACTGCCGTTGTCTTGAACATTGCTCTCTCGTATGAGTGGGGGTCCGCTATTGCCAATCACCCGGGCGTCATCACCCGTGTCTCCAGCTTAGTCCCCCGTTTATGACGGCAGCCTGAACATTTCGTTACAGGTTGTTCATGATTGCAAGCCCTTGATGCACAAGGACTTAACAGAGTTATACCCAGTTTCCCCAGCATCCGTTTATGAAGATCAGGGCTGCAAATCGAAGGCGCGTCGGGTATTTTTTGCACGCTTATGAAACTATTGATCGTCGAGGACGACAAACTGACCGCCCAGTTCGTGCGCCTCACGCTGGAAGAGGATGGTCACGACGTCGACTGGTCGCCGACCGGCGAAGAAGGCCTCGCCCTGGCGCGGATGAATGCCTACGACGCCCTCATTCTCGACCTGCACCTCCCCGACACGACCGGCCTGGTGATCACCTCGGCGCTGCGCAGTGAGGGACGCAGCACGCCGATCATCATACTGACGGCCTCCAGCACGACGGAGTCGGTAGTGCAAGGCCTCGACGCCGGTGCGGATGATTACCTGGTGAAGCCCTTCAAGACGGAAGAGCTGCGCGCCCGCGTACGCGCGCTGACCCGGCGCGGCGGCGCGACGCGCTCGGAGGAGATACGCATCGGCAGCCTGGTTCTGAATCGCTTGTCGCATCAGATCTTTGCCGTGCACAAGCCACTCAAGCTAACCCCCAAGGAATACAAGCTCCTCGAGTATTTCCTGCTGCGCCCCGACAAAGTGATTACGCGCACGGAGCTGCTGGAGAAGGTTTGGGAAATGAATTTCGATCCGCAGAGCAACATCGTGGATGCGCATGTGGCGCGCGTCCGCAACAAGCTGCGCGATATTGAGGGCGCGCCGCAAATCGAGACGGCGCGGGGGTTTGGATTCATTCTGCGGACGGAGGGGCTGAGGTAATTCGACAGGATAAGAGCGGGTAAGGAACTAAGAACTAGGTAAAGGGATAGGGATGGGGGCAGGGGAAGGACGCAACCTTCCCCTGCCCCAATCCCTATCCCTTTACCTAGTTCTTAGTTCTGCACGATTTACGCTTGGCGGTCACTCGGCAAGCATGCTCCGCATGTTCGCGAAAAAATTCTTGCGCAATTCCGCCGATTCCTCCGGTGCGAGCTGTGTCTCAGAAGACTTGCGCATGACCAGCTCAGCCGGAATCTCCGCCAGAAACCGCGATGGCAGCACGTCAATCAAACCGCCGCCCCGTTTGCGCTGTTGACAGGAAGCCAGCGAAAGTCGTTCGCGCGCCCGCGTAATCCCCACGTACATGAGGCGTCGCTCTTCCGAAAGTTGGTTCTCGTCCAGTGAGCGCGAGTGCGGCAGGATACCTTCCTCGAGCCCGACGATGAACACGTGGCGGAACTCGAGTCCTTTGGCCGAGTGCAGGGTCATGAGCGTGACGCGGTGCTCGTCCGTGCGCGGCTCTTCTTCCTCTTCGTTGAGGTCGTCCAGCGCAAGGACGGCCAGCGCGCTGGCCAGCGTGGGCGGCGCCCACTCGCCATCCTGCACCTTCGCGTTCCAGACCTTGCGCTCGTAGCGGATGATCGTGCCGATCAGATCCCGCAGGTTGTCGACGCGCTGCAAAGCGGTCTTCGCGTTGCGCGGGTCGTCGCGAATGGCAGCCTCGAGCCCGCTCGCATCAATGAGCTGGCGCGCCCACTCGGCAATCGGCGTGCTTGCATCCGCGCGCGGCGGCGCCGCGGCGGCCTGCAGCTCGGCAAGGTGCAGCTCCGAGCGCGCCTTCTGGAGCAGCGCAAGCAGCTGCGTGATGCCCTGCTGCGCGCTGCCGGCCGCCACTTTGCGCAATGCGTCCAGGAACGACGAGCCACGCGCGCGCGCCTGCTCGCCCGCCTTGACGATGGTGGTCCGCCCGATGCCGCGCGCGGGGTAGTTGAGCACGCGACGCAGCGCGATCTCGTCACTCGGATAAACCACCGCGCGCAGGTAGGCGATCGCATCACCGACTTCCTTGCGCTCGAAAAACGAGGTGGCGCCCACCACTTTGTAGGGGACGTTGCGCGCCCGCAGCGCTTCCTCCAGCGCGCGCGCCTGCGTGTTCATGCGGAAGAGGACCGCGAAATCGCCCCACTTCAGCTTTTGCGTCAGCCGGCGCGTCGCAATCTCGCGCGCGACCAGCTCGGCCTCGGTTGCCTCGTCCTCGTTCTCGAAGTATTCGATCTCCGGACCGACCGGATTCGATGTGCGCAGCTGCTTCTCGTGCCGGAGCGGGTTGGCCGCAATCACGGCATTGGCGGCGGCGATGATGCGCCGCGTCGAGCGGTAGTTCTCTTCCAGTCGCACCACGCGGGCGCCCGGGAAATGCCGCTCGAATTCCAGGATATTGCCGACCTCGGCGCCGCGGAACGCGTAGATGGACTGGTCGTCGTCACCGACCACACAGAGGTTGCGACGCGTGCCGGCCAGCAGCCGCGCCAGCTCGAGCTGCACACCGTTGGTGTCTTGGTACTCGTCGATCATGACGTAATGCCAGCGCTTCCACACCGCGCGCCGCACTTCCTCGTGATCGGTGAGCAGCCGGAGCGGCAACAGCAGCAGGTCATCGAAATCGACGGCGCCGCAGGCGCGCAGAATCTCTTCGTACTTGGGATAGGCATCAGCCGCCAGGACCGCGTAATCGTCGGCCCGCGTGCCGGTCGCGTCGGTGTTTTTGACCATCTCGCGCGCCGCGGATGGGTCAACGCGATGATTCTTCCAGGCCGAGATCTGCCGCATGATGCGTTTGACATCGAAGGCGTCGTTGGCGATGCGGATCTCGGCGCACGCCATCTTCAGCGTGGCCAGCTGATCGGCGGCCGCATACACCGCGAATTTCCTGGGCAGATCCAGGCGAGCGCCGTGCTCGCGCAGCACGCGCAGCCCGAGCGCGTGGAAGGTGCACAGCGTGACCCGGCGCGCGTCGTCGCCAATGTAGTCCTGCACGCGTTCGCGCATCTCGTCCGCCGCGCGGTTGGTGAAGGTGACGCCCACGATGCGTTCGGGCTCCACCCGGGCGGCACGGATGAGATGCGCGATGCGATGGACCAGCGTCTTCGTTTTGCCGGTGCCGGCGCCAGCCAGAATGAGCAACGGCCCGTCGGTGTGGATCACCGCGGCGCGCTGCTCGGGATTGAGACCGGCCAAATGCTGCAAGTGGGAGGTCATGCCGGCATAAGTATCAAGGAAAACGGTTGCCTGCGGTAGGGACTTGCGCGAACTTTCGGGCTGGCTCAGCCAGCGTGCGTGGCGTACATCTGCAGCACGGACGCGGCCGCGATGGGTGCGATGTCGGATGGCGGCGCCAGCGACGTGAAGGTCAGCGTCGCAACATGGAGCGCGCCCGCATCGATCAGTCGCGTTTCGGCAAAGGAATCGTGCGCGGCCAGGTGCCAGCGGCCGGCCAGAAGATAGATGCCGGCCGGCGCATCGGCCTTCTCGTGCCGCGCGATGTCGTCAATGGGAAATTCGTATTTCGGGCGCTCGTACTTCATTCTGCTCTATACCCAAGGTTGAAAAAGCCGATCCGCTTCGCGCTGCTCGCCCTCGTGCCGCTTTCCCTGGCGGCCTGGGCCGCCGTGCGACCATCCAACCATCGTGACTGGACGATCGGGCAGGAGCGGCTGCCCCATGCCGTCTTCGCCGGCGACTCCGTCCGCATCACCGATGTGCGCAACTTCGATTACGACACTACGGGCCACCCGGTCAGCATCCGCTTCGAGGACCGTGCCTACGATCTCTCCCGGCTGCAAACCGTCTGGTTCATTGTCGCGCCCTTCGACCAGGAAAACCGCGGGCCGGCACACAGCTTCCTCAGCTTCGGGTTCGCGGATTCGCAGTACGTCGCGATTTCAGTCGAAGCGCGGCGTGAGAAGAGCGAAACCTATTCCATCCTCAAGGGGCTGCTCAAGCGCTACGAGCTGTTGTACGTCATTGGCGATGAGCGCGACCTCATTCGCTTGCGCATCGCCAACGCCGACGACGTCTATCTCTATCCGATCCGGACCACGCCCGCGAAGGCGCGTGCGCTGTTCGCGCGCATGCTCGAGCAGGCGAACGCGCTGCACGAGCATCCCCAGTTCTACAACACGCTGACCAACAACTGCACCACCCACATCCTCGAGCACGCCAACAGTGTGGCGTCCGTGAAGATACCCTACGGTCGCGAAGTGTTGCTGCCGGGTTATGCGGATGAGCTGGCCAGCCGGCTGGGGCTGCTCGACACGACTCTGCCGCTCGCGGAGGCGCGCCGGCGGTTCCACATCAACGAGCGAGCCCGGCGGGCCTTTCACGATCCCGCGTTTTCGACACTGATCCGTCAGCCCTGAACCGGACTCAATCGCCAGGTAGCCGTTACGCGCGCGACGTCATCACCCGCCCCATCTCTGATCACGGTCTGCACCCGGTGGTCCATCGTCGTCGTGACCGTGGGCACCGTGCAATCGCATTCGGCCGTGACCGTGCCGCGTGCTTTCTTCAGATACTCGATCTCGAGGCGCAGCAGGATGCTGCGGACGTCGGGCGGCAATCCCGAGGTCATGGCGATGCCGCCCGTGAACTCGCCTCACGACCCGCATGGCGACTGCTGCGATGGGCAACCGGTCAGCCTGACGCCGGTGGCGGTGCTGCCCGCCGTCGCACCGGCAACCGACTGGGTCGAGATTCACCCCCC
>CBJLQC010000147.1:0-6545 GCA_966424955.1 uncultured bacterium
GGTGAAGTTCGCGCGCTGCTTCGTCGCTTCCATCTCGTTGCGGATGCGCGCGACTTCGGCGAGGCCGATGTCGTGGATCTGCCGGGGCGTGAGTGTCAGCGTCGTGAACTTCTCGATCATCGCCTGGTAGTACGCGGCTCCGTCGGGCAACGCGGATGCGCCGATGGTCGTGCGGGCGCGCGGCATGTACTCGTTGCGCAGGAAGGCGAGCAGCTGCGCGTAAGCTGGAGTGACGATGTCGCGCAGCAACGTGATCGCTTCCCCCTTAAGCCTGGCCTGATCGGCAGCCGGAATGCTCGCCGGCATCTCCGCGAACGGCGCGTAGAGCGGATTCGTCGTGTCGGCGCGCAGGTACGGCTCGATCGTCTTGTCGCGCCCCTCCAGCGCGACGCGCGGATTGGTGAAGCCGCGCGCGAGGCCGGCCCGCATGTTGGTGATCTGGTCGCCGAAGTAGCGCGGGATGTCGCGCAGCCGAGCGCTGTAGTTGCGATAGGCTTCGATACTGCCGAACCCGCCGCGCGGCGTGAACTCCGTCCAGAAGAACGTGTCGCTGTTGAACGGGATCTCGTAGCTCTTGAAGCGGATGTCGGTCACGAACGCGCGCAGCGACGTGCGCAGGACCTGGGCATTGATGCGCTCTTCCGCGGAGAGCTGGTCGAGCGGAATGCTGTCCAGCGCTGCGAGCACGTTCGTCCAGTAGGCCAGCCGCTTCTGCTGGGTTGCCGCATCGACGCGCGGCATGCGGTCCGCCCCTGACGAAACCTCGCGCTGGCGCCACGCCCATTCGGCGGTATACAGGGCGCGCAGGCGGGCATTGCCGGAGGAATCAACCTGTTGGGCACCGAGCTGTGCCGGGGCGAGGGCGATGAGCAGTAGCCAGCGAGTGTGAAGCTTCATCATGCACCCGGCGGACGATACCGCACGGATGCAGCCTTACCCAACGCCGCAATCGTTTCCTCCACCGTGACTAGCACGGTCGTCTCCATGGAGCGAATCGCGCCGCCCGCACCCAGCGCCAGGGCAACGGCGGCCATCGAAACGTTGTCGGGCGCTTCCCAGAGGGTCAGGCCGTCGTGCTCGCCGAAGGCGTACCAGAAACCGTGCAGCTTGCCGCCCACCGACTGGATATAGGCCTTCGCCGCGTCGCGGCGATCTTCCGGCTTTTGAATCATGCGCGCCCACGTTTCCGGTGTGTAGCTGAAGCGGGTCAGATACATGGCCATGCGAAGCCTCCTGGTGAATTGGCTATTGGTGGGAAGATATCAATACGCCGGCCACCACACAGGGCAACTACGCCTTGGCCTGGGCCGCGCGCTCCAGTGTCGCGATGTCGATTTTCTTCATGGGCAGAAACGCCTGCGTGATCCGATCGACCGTTGCCTGGTCGCCGCCGGCCATCAGCTCCTCCAGCTTCGCCGATGTGATCTGCCACGACACGCCGAAGCGGTCCTTGAGCCAGCCACACTGCTCGGCTTGTGGATCAGCGGAAAGTTTCTCCCAGAGATAATCGATTTCCTGCTGCGTGTCGCACGGCACCAGCAGTGAGATGGCTTCGTTGAATGCGAACTTGTGGTCGTGCGCGGAGTCCATGGCGCCCAGCTCCATGCCCAGCAGCCGGAACGACGCGTACATCACGGTGCCCTCGCGATCGGGCGCCTGGTCCGGGCCATAACGCGCGACGAAATCGACCTTCGATTCACCCGCGCCACCGCTGCCGGCGAATACGGATGTGTAGAATTGCATGGCGGGCTCCGCCTGCCCGGCGACCGCGCCCACGAAGAGCAGCGCGGGCACGATGCGCTGCGCGATCGGATCCGGAGTGTGGATGACCTGCCAGGAAACGCCGTAGCGATCGGCAATCCAGCCGTAACGCTGGCTGAACGGATACTCGCCCAGCTCCATCAGCACAGTGCCATCGGGCGCGAGCCTGGCCCACACCGCTTCGACTTCCTCCACCGTCGCGCACTTGATATGAAAGGAAATCGACGGATTGAACTTGAACAACGGCCCCGCGCTGATGGCCATGAAGGGCTGGCCGGCGAGCTGGAAGGAAACGACGTCGCAATCACCGGACGGCGTGTCATGCAACGTCGCCACGCTGGTGATGCGCGAGTCGGGCAGCAGCTCGACGTAGAATTCAGCCGCCGCGCGCGCTTCCTGGTCGAACCAGAGATGGGGGATAATAGTGCGCATGCAGTTCCGTGCCCCTTTGAGCCAGGCAATGACGGTAAGGTCTCATGCCCCGCAGGACGCGAAACTAATGACTGCAACTACGGTGCGCACGCGATTGTGTATTGCCCGGATGGGGTGGCGGCCGCCCACCCCATCGATTGCTCCGGCTCCAGTCGGTAGCGGTGCGTCAGCGACGGGACAGCAGCGCGACACTGGCGCTCGGCAGCGGATCGAGCAGCTGCACCATCAGCCGCTGTCCGGGCTCCAGCGATATCCCTTCGGACCGGTAGGACTGATCCAGCGCGAAGGCACGCGCGACGATCGAGAATCCTGACATTCCAAAGTAGGCGCTCGGCAGGTGCAGCTGCGCGGTGCGCTGGGCGGGCACCATACCGAGGCGGACGAACGTGTAGCCACGGACGGCGTAAACGTCGACGTTTGCCGCGCTGCCGTTGTGCACCTCGATGACCGGCTTGGGATCCGCGATCAGGCCATCGGCTGACTGCATGGCGGGTGCGCATGCGCTGGTTGGGACGATCAGGGCGGAAATGAGGACCAGGCGTTTCATGGGACTCTCCGGGGGTTGCGGTTGTTGCACTCCGGTTGGGACCGCGCCACATTGGACCGTGGTCCTCATCTCGTCCTCAGCCGGTCCTCATCCCGCGCCGCTGCGAATCCAACTCCTCGGAGGCGTGCGCCTCATCGGCGGTTCGCCGACTGCGCACCCGATCGCGCAACCGCGCAGGCTCGCGCTACTTACGCTGATTGCCGATGCGAACGAAGCGGGTGTCACCCGCGATCGCGTCCTTGGGCTGCTCTGGCCGGATGTGCCGCAAGCCAAGGCACGACACTCCCTGGATCAACTGCTCTATGCCTTGCGGCAGGACCTGGGTCCCGACGTCCTGACCAGTTCCAGCTCTTTGGCACTGAATCGCAGTGCCGTCGGTTGCGATGTCTGGGAGTTCGAGGCCGCTGTGCGCGCGGAGGATTGGCCGACTGCCGCTGAAGTTTATGGCGGCTCGTTCCTGGACGGTTTCTTTGCCGGTGCGGGCGAGGACTTCGATCAATGGGCGGACGCGCGCCGGGCCGAGTTGCACGGCCAGTGGCTGCGCGCGCTGGAGCACGTGGCGCGGATCGCGGACGCGGCGGGAGATCGCGACGCGGCTTTGCGTTCCTGGACCCGGCTCGCCGGCGCCGACCCGCTCAACTCGCGATATGCCCTGAGTCTCATGAAAGCGCTCGCCGCCGGCGGGGACTCCGTGGGCGCGCTGCGCCATGCCTCGATACACGAAGCGCTGGTGCAGGAAGAGATCGGCGCGCCCGCTGACCGGGCGATTCACGAATTTGCCGAGGCACTGCGCGCGGACGCGGCCGCTCACGCCACGGTCTCGCGGGCAGCCCCCCGCGCCCGGCTGACCGAGCCCGAGGCGGCGGTGGTGCTTCCGCGGGCGGACGAACCGCGAACGAACAAGGCCAGGTATGCCGTCGTCGCGGCAGTTCTGGTGATCGCCGCCGCGACCGCAGGCCGGTTTGGGGTCGGCAACGGTGTCACACCGGCCGGTACCGAACCGCCGATCCGCTCCCTCGCCGTCCTGCCTTTCCGCGACTTCAGTCCCTCGGAGCAATACCTCGCAGACGGCCTGACGGACGAATTGATCAATCAGCTGGGGAAGGTGCCCGGACTGGACGTGGTCGCGCGCACGTCGGTGTTCACGCTGAAAGGCAAAGAAGTGGCCGTCGGCGAGATTGGCCGGCAACTGGGCGTCGCGCATGTGCTGGAGGGCAGCGTGCAGCGTGCCGGCGATCGATTGCGCATAAGCGCCCGGCTGGTTGCGACGCGCAGCGGCTACCAATTGTGGGCGGAGAACTACGACGCTTCCGCGACCGATCTATTCGATGTGAAGTCACGCATCGCGCGGGCCATCAGCGGAGCCTTGCAGGTAACGCTCACGAGTGGCGGCAGCGGTCCGCCCACGCGCAACGGGGAAGCGTACGACCTCTATCTCCGCGGCAGAAACATCTACCTCACCGTGGCTGATGAGGCCAGCATGCGCCGGGCGCTGGAGTACCTGACGCGCGCCTCCGAATTGGACCCGGCTTTCGCCGCCGCACACGCGGGCCTGGCCGATCTCTACGGTCGCCTGAACGACTATCCACGCGCCCGCGCCGCCGCTCTCCAGGCGCTGCGCCTGGACAGCACCCTCGCCGAAGCACACTTCGCGCTCTCGTACATCCTCGCCTATAACGACCGTAACTGGCGCGGTGGGCTGCGTGAAATCGATCGCGCCATTCAGCTGAGCTCCGGCTACGCGCCCGCCTACCTGCGGCGTTCGAATATTCGTGCTGCCCTGGGCGAGTTCGATGGTGCGGGTGCCGACGTTGCGCGCGCCATGCAGCTCGATCCCCTGTCGAATCCCGCGCGGATGAATCAAGCGCTCGTCTATTTCTGGGGGGGCCGCTACACCGATGCCGTGCCGATATTCGAGAGTCTGATTGCGAACGGTTCGAATGATGGCGGCATGCGCATGGCGCTGGGGCTTTCGTACCTGGGGCTGGGCCGCACAGCCGATGCAACCAGAGTGTTCCGCGAGATGGGCGCCGACCGGCCCGCCGTGCTCGCCAGTGGCGATCGGCGGCGCGTGGATAGCCTACGTGTGGTGCTCGAAGCAGAGGTCAGAAGCGACGTCGCCCCGGCTGGGGCGAAGCACTCACCGTACATTGCCCTGGCGTTTGCCTACGCACAGCTGGGCATGGATGCGCAGGCGATCGCAACGCTCCAGCAATTGTTTGCGCTGCCGCTTCCGGCCAACACCGCATTCATCATCTGGTGGCCATCACTCAGGCAACTCCACTCACATCCTGATTTCGCGCGCGTGCGGCGCGTGCTGTTTCCAGGTTAGCTGGCGATTGCTGCGCTGAGGAAATTGCCGCTCACGGACAGCTCACGGCCGGATTGAACGGCGCGAACAGGCCGTTCGAGTTTTCCTCGAATATCCACACGTGCAGTGTCCAGTGCGGGAGCGGTAACGGCGATCCCCCAACGTCGAATGCCTGCCCATCAAAAGTAGGTGTCGGTTGGCCGACGTCGACTACCACGTATTCGACGGCGACCAGCCGGAGCTGGCCGCTGCGGTCCCTGGCATAAAGCAGCGTTTCCGGATTGCGCGCATCGAATACAGGATCGATCAGGCTCAAATTCGGATAGTGGTATCCCATACCCCCTGCCGGCGATGCGACGCAATGCGTGTCAACCTCGTAACCGGCACGCATGGCTTGCTCGACCGAATTGAAGCGTGCAGTTGTGCGACGAACTTCCTGCGCCAATGCGGGGAGCGTTCCGGGAACGACGTTCGCCCGTAAGGCCATCTCCGCTGGATTGGCGGTAATGGTCAGTGGCGACTGTTCGCATGCAGCTCCGGCCAGCACGAGCGCGCCGCATAGGGTTTTCGCAGCCAAATGCATAGGTCCTCCCGGGAAAGTGATTACCGACAGATCCGCCGTCCTCGTGCGCATTTCACCACTGATCACTGCATTGGCGGGCTGGCGCTGGACAGCCGCTGCCAATCCTGCGCGGTCTGGTCGCTGGGCAGCCACGCTGCCTTTGCCTTGTCGCCGGCGTATGAGTCGTAAGGTGCGAATTGCAGAGTCGTCCGGTCGGCGAGCCAGCCTGATGGCTGATCAATGTTCGCGAGCGGGCTTTGCGTCGACGGCGGAAGCCGGCGCTGCACCACCTCGTTCATCCAGTTGAACAGCAGAGTCTGGTCCGCCACTTGTACGTGCCCTCCGCCGCGTTCTATCGCCAGGGACCACAGCGCGCCCAGCTGGCGGTAGTACTCGAACGTCAGCGTGATCGCGGCTGCTGCTCCGGGCGAAACGAGGGGATCGTTGTCACTTAGGAACAAGTATCCCGGAACACCGATCGAAGCCGTGGCATCCTGGGCAAGGCACGGCGACTTGGCCGCGATGAAACCGATAGCCCGATCAGCGTGCAGCGCCGCGAATTCGTACGCGATACACCCACCCAGGGAGTGTCCATGCAGCAGAAGCGGTGCGCCGGCAAGTTCTGCGTGCCCGCTCTGCAAGCTGACCTGAGAGAGCGCGGCCAGCATCGCGGTGTAGGTCCCCGGATTTCTGTCGGCGTTGACGAAGCGCGCGCCCATCACGGCCAGGCCGTGCGTGCGGGCGAACGCCATCAGCCGGGTCCGGTAGCTTGCGACATCCCCCGATAACGGAAACTGCTGATAGTACGCGAGATCACCACGGAGCAGGGGCCGGCTGTCCACGGTAGCCCCCATCAGCACGAAGAACACGCCACGGTAGGTGGTGACTTCAGGCGGCAGGTAAAGGAGGAATGCGCCTGATTCATACATACC
>CBJLQC010000148.1:0-6483 GCA_966424955.1 uncultured bacterium
CCCGCACGTTCCATGGCCGCGATGTATTTGCGCCGGCGGCCGCTCGCCTGCTGGCGGGCGCGCCGCTGCACGAGCTGGGTGAGGCATTGCACGAGCGCGTGACACTGGAGCTGCCGACGCGGCCGCAGGTGATCGCGGTCGATCGCTTCGGTAATCTCATTACCAACATCAGCGAAGCGACCGACGTAGAAATCAACGGCCGGGCTGTCAAGCTGGCACGCACCTACGGCGATGCATCGGTGGGCGGCCTGTTGGCCCTCATGAACTCGGATGGATTGCTGGAGATCGCGGTACGAAACGGCAGCGCCGCGGAAACACTGGGTGTCTCGCGCGGCGCTGAAGTGAAACTGTTAGCAGACTGAGGAATTACTCATCTGCGGCATCTTCCGCGAGTTCAGGGTTACGACTCGAGCCACTTACGGTCGGCCTCGGAGAGCTGCGGACGGCTCTTGCGGCCGCCACCCAGCAGACGCACTACGCCGTAGCCGATCAGGACGACCACGCCGATCTTGATGGCGAGCGTCGCCAAGCCGACGGCGAGCCCGAGCACCGCCATGCCAATGCCGATCGCGATGATCCCCGCGATGCCCATAACCAGGTATTTGAAGAGCTTCATCATTGTTTACGACTCCGGGCTAACGCTGCGCCTTTCTCAAGTCCTGCTCCGGATCGACCCACACCATGCGAATCGAGCCGAGCGCAGCATCGATGTTGAACGTCACGCGCCTGTTGGCTTTGTCCCAGTTCTCCGAGTAGAACGTATCGCCTCGCTTGATCAGCTCCTGGCTGTCGAAAGAGGCGAGCACACCCTTCTTTTTCACCGACACGCCCAACCCGCGTGGCACCCGCACGGTCAGTGAGCCGAGACCCATGTCGATGTCGACGGCACCGTCGGTGCGCCATGCGCCGTTGAAGTCGAGCGTCACATCTCCTACCCCACCAGCCATCCGGAAGTGCTCGCAGTTCAGATTGCCCAGGCCGCTGGCCTTGAATTCGGCAGCGCCGACTTCGAGCTCGGCCGCCGAGCAACGCTCCGGATTTGGCGTGCTCACCGCGAGCTCCGTCTGACTGGCACCGGTGGCCAAATGCAATTGGCGAATGCGCAGGCCGCCCAGCTCCACATCGGCGTGCACCGCGCCGAACTTGAAATCCAGATCGAGCGGCACCCGATTGCCAAGCGTGAGGTCGAGGCGACCGGACTTCAGGTTGCGACCTTTCACGGAGCCGCCTTCCACGCCCACGCGCAGCCGACCATTGCTGTACTGTGTGACCGGCTTGAACGCGTTCGCATCGTAGCGCAGTATCGCCTTGTACAACGCGTTGCCGGCCGCCGGTGCAATCGTGAGGTTGCCGGCGCCGTACTCGACCGCAACGTCCAGCAGCTGCTCGCCGCGGAACTGCCGCAGCGTCGTGATGGTCCGCCAATCCTGCGCCGCCGCGGGCGCGGCAGCCGCCAGGACGAAGAGAGCGAGCAGCATTACCCGCGTGGGCATCCGACCTGCCAGCCTAGACATTTGCATCTTCCGTAAACAGCGATGACTGCTCCGTCACCGGAGTAGCCGGCCGCGAGCCGCCGCGTGAAATCAGTACCGCGCCAAAGCCCACCGTGGCGGCGCCCCACGTCAGCACGACGCCAAAGAAGAAGAGGAGATGCTTGATGAAGTCGAGCCACCGCCCGGCCATGTGCACGACGTTGCCGGCGAAGAACAGGCCGCCCAGCAGCATGAAACCGGTCATGATGAAATAGTACGAATTGCCGCGCCGGAACCAGTCGCTGCCGTAGTAGTTGCGCTCCGCCCACGACTCGCCCGCGGCATGCGCTACCGCAATGTAACCGAGCAGCACCGCGACTACAGCGCCGACCGGGAAGAACGGCACCCAGACCAGCAGCGCGGGAATGCCCACGATCGAAATGGCCAGCGCAATGCAGCCGAGCACGAATACCGGAATCAACAGGAACGAACCGGCCAGTCCCACCAGGAACGAGCGACCGACGCCGGCGCGCACCGTATCCGCAACGCCTTCAATGTACTTCCGGGCGCCGAACAGAATGGCCACGAAGCTGATACCGAACAGCACAATGTAGGTGATCAGCACGCCGAATATGCCGCTGATGCCCTGCCAGACCCGGCGGAACGGCGCGAACCAGTCGGGACCGCGCCGCTCGTTGCGCACCTCGATCGCGTGTTCCCGCGCTTCGTCCAGCTGCTCTTCCAGCTCCTGGATCTTCACTTCCAGTTTGACGACGCTGTCATCGATGACGCCGGGCGCCGCCGGAGCGGCCGGCGCCACGGGTGACGCAGGCGCCCCCTGGAACGCCGCCTCGAGGGCAGCGTCGAATTCACGGTTGCGTCCGTCCCCGGGCGCTACCCAATCGCGCAGCAGCGAGCCGAGCGCTTCCGGCTCGGCTTCCATCGCCCCGTTCAGCAGCTCACGCCACGACCGGTCGACCGAGCTGCCGCGCTCGACGGGCAACAAGACCGTGAGATCGCCGGACGAAGTGAGCGTCCGCTGTATCGGAGCGCGCGGCTGACCAGCCACCGTCGCAAAGTTGAGCTTGCGCCCGTTGTCCAGCTCGAGCTGAATCTCGGCACGCTCGCGCGAAATCGCGATCTCGCTGGACAGCACGCGCGAGAGCGTTCCCTGTGCCGTGCCCGCGCGCGGCAGCCACGCCGTGAGCGCCACCAGCACTGCGAATGTCCGCGTCATATTAAAAGCTGTACGAAACATAACGTTCATTTCTGTGCGCCTGCGCGCGAAACAGGTTCTGATACAAGATCCACGCGGAGCCTGCGGTGGCGACCGCTACACCGGCCAGCAGTGCGCCGGCGGTTCCCAAACCGGCCGTCGCCAGGGCCTCGAATTGACGAGCGACGAACAGCGCGACGTCGGTTTGCAGCAGATACGCAAGGACCGCTTGCGCGCCGCTATCCAGCAACTCTGCGCCGCGATGCATTACGAACGCGAACGCGTTGCTTGGTGTGATGTACGGCTTGGACAGCAGCCAGGTTGCAAGCGCCCCGAAAATCACGAAAGGCATGGCCAGGAAGGCAGTCGCGAAAGCCCAGCCGCGCGTCGTCTTGGGCGCGAGCACTTGCACGCGGTCACCGACCTTCACCAGCGCACGGACGTACCATGGATCGGGCAGCTTGATCGAGGCCATGACATGGTCGGCGAAATGAACGGACGGTGAGAACTGCGGCAGCGTGGTCAGAACGGAAAACAGCGAGCGCCATTCTTCGACTTCATCACGGCACGTGTCACAGCCGAGCAGGTGCGATTCGAGCAGGGCGCGCTCGGCCGCGTCGAGGGTCTCCTCGACGTAGCTCTGCAGCCTATCCGAATTCGGATGAAGCACCGGATCGCCCGTCATCTCTGTGACTCCAAGTTATGTAGCCTCCAGCAGTTACTTGCCTTACGCATATTTCGGCCTTCCGGTTTCAGTTCGCCAGCCTTGCCTTGCCCGGCTCGGGATCGTCCTAGGGCTGGTCCTCGGGATCGGGTCGGGCTTTACTCGGTCCCGAGCACGAGGACGAGGACGATCCCGAGGCCGCCCTCCTATCCCGGCCGTAAATGCTCCAACTCCTTCTTCAGCTCGTTGCGCGCCCGATGTATGTACGTCTTCACCGTCCCAAGGGGCACGCCCATGGTCTCGGCGATCTCCTCGTAGGGGCGTCCCTCCACGTGACACAGGACGATGGCCGTGCGGTACTCCGGCCGGAGCTTGCCAATGGCGACCTCGAGGGTCGCGCCCAGCTCGCGGCTGGCGGCGAAGTCCTCGGGGGTTTCCTCGGTAGAAAGCGCCTGGATGACGCTGGCCTCCTGTTCGGAGGCCGTCTCGGCATGGGGCGACCCCTCGAGGGAGAGCGTCTGCGGCTCTTTCTTCCGCAGGTGATCCAGGGACGTATTGTGCGCGATCTTGAAGATCCAGGAGCTGAACTTGTAGCTGGGGTCGTAACGGTCGAGCGCGTTCAGGACCTTGATGAAGGTCTCCTGGGCGAGGTCTTCGGACTTCTCGCGGTCGCGGACCAGGCGGTAGATGAGCGAAAAGACCGGACGCTGGTAGCGCCCGATCAGCTCGCGATAGGCCGCCTCGCGCCCCTGGCGGGCGAGGGCGACGATTTCCTGGTCGGTCAGTTTTTTATAGTCCACTGCATGCGGACGGTAAGCCGCGCATCTGAACCGACGTACGGCGCTGCGTCGCGTCCGGTTTCACGAGGCGGCGCCACAATGTACGTGCTAAGTCCGCGTGTCCCAAGCGCGTAGATGGCGCGGCGGGCGAACGGCTCAAATGGCGGCGGACGGCATTGCGCGCTAAGTTCGCGCGCCGAAAGCGCAGCAATCCCAGCGACCAGGAGGGTAATGGCAGCCTTGCCGCCACCGTCAGAAAAATCTGCGGCTGTGCAAACGATGTTCAGCGATATCGCGCCACGCTACGATTTGCTCAACCACCTGCTGAGCCTGAACGTGGACAAGCGCTGGCGACGGCGCGCCGTGGACATGCTGCTGGAGGGCAACAACCCCGCCGGGCAGTACCTGGACGCCTGCGCGGGCACGCTCGACCTGGCCGTGGAAGTCGCGCGGCGGTCGTCGTTCCGCGGCCGGGTGCTGGCGTCGGATTTTGCGTTGCCGATGCTGCGGAACGGCGTGCACAAGATAGGTGCGCGCCGCATTGACGCGGTGTGCGCGGATGCGTTGCGTCTACCCTTGGCAGACGGCTCGTGTGACGGCGCCATCGTCGGGTTCGGCGTCCGCAATCTCGCCTCCATACACGATGGTGTGCGTGAGCTGACACGCGTGTTGAAGCCGGGCGGCAAGCTGGTCATTCTCGAGTTCACCACCCCCGGCTGGCAGCCGTTCCGCGCGGTTTATCTGACGTATTTCACGCGGGTGCTGCCGCTGGTCGGCCGGCTGATCTCGCGACACGGCGATGCCTACACATACCTGCCGGAGTCCGTGCTGCAGTTCCCGCGTCCGGAGAATCTGGGCGGCATCATGGAAGCGGCCGGGTTGCGTGAAGTGCATTGGCAGACGTTGACCGGCGGCATTGCGGCGGTTCATGCGGGGGTGAAGTAGGCGAAAAGCTACCGGGCCACGTAAATGCCGAAGGGCAGTGTGCTGAAGAACGAAGCCAGGGAAGCGCCTTCAGCCGGTTCGTTGGTGAGGATGTTTTGCCAGGACAGCGGGATGCCGGCGGGCAGCTCGAAGCGCGTATCGTGCCACAGCGCTCCTACGGGCAGCTCACCGGGTTGCACCATATAGCGGAAGAACCTGGCCGCTGCGAACAGCACCCAGCGGTTTTCGTAGCGGCGCGCAAACGCAATGACGTGCTCTGCGAGTGGGCCCTCCGCGCTCACGCGGATATAATCACCCGCCATGAACAGTCCGGGATTCTGTCTGCGCAATTGCAGGCCGGCCCACGTCAGGTACAGCTTCATGCGTCCATCCGTCCAGGTATCCCACAACCCGCGAGCGAACGCCGTCGTGCCAGACGCATCGGTCATCAGCTCACGCAGCAAACGGCGGCGCAGCTCAAAATCGACCGGCCGGCGGTTATCGGGATCGACGAGGCTGAAGGTCCATAACTCGTTGCCCTGGTAGATGTCGGGCACACCCGGCGCACCCAGCTTGACGACCAGTTGTGAGAGGCTGTTCAGCGCGCCGTAATACGCGATCTCGCGCTGCACGGTCATGAAGTCGTCGACGAAGTGCGCATCGCCGAGCACTGCGTCGGCAAAGGCGAGGAGCGCCTGCTCGTAGGGTTCGTTGGGCTGCAGCCAGCTGCTGTGGTGCTTGGCTTCGCGCACGGCTTTGACCAGGAACTTGCGGATGCGCTCGCCGAAGCCCTCGTGGTCGTCATCCTCCAGCGGCCAGGCACCGAGCAGGGTCTGGTAAAGCAGGATTTCCTCATTCACGTCCGGCACGCGGATGCCGCCCAGCGCATGCTTGTGACGCGCGTTGCTGGCTGTCCAGCGATCCAGCGCGCCCGTCCATTCGGGTACCATCTCCGTGATCACGTTCAGACGTGCGCGTACGTCTTCACTGCGCTTGGTGTCGTGCGTGGATGAGGCATTCATGGTGAAGGGCCACCGCTGCGCGCGCGTCCACAACGTCTCGTGAAACTGTCCGATGGAAGTGGCCAGCGCATCCGGCCGGGCGCCGACCTCGTTCACCGAGATCAGCGGGTGATACGTGTAGAAGGCCGTGTCCTCGAGTCCCTTGGCCATGACCGGGCCAGTGAACTGCTGCCAGTGGATGATGAGTTCCAGGCAGTCCGCCTGCAGTTCATCGGGAATCTCCTCCAGCAGCAGGATGCGGCGGAGCACCGCAAAGACGGCGTCCGGTATCTCCATGCAGCGATGGCGCGCGGCCGTCAGCGCCTGTTTGATGGCATGGCGGTCCTCGGGCACGACCTCGGTGCGGATGTACGTGCGGTAGATGGAAAGCGCCGCGCTGATCTCGCGAATGGCACAAGCCAATTTG
>CBJLQC010000149.1:0-6479 GCA_966424955.1 uncultured bacterium
GCGGGGAAGAGCACGCTGCTGCGCCAGGTCGGGCTGATCCAGCTGATGGCCCAGATCGGCTCGTTCGTCCCCGCATCGGAAGCGGAGGTGCCGGTCTGCGACCGCATTTTCACGAGGGTCGGCGCCTCCGACAACCTGGTGCGCGGGCAGTCGACGTTCATGGTCGAGATGCACGAAACTTCCGCGATCCTGCACAGCGCGACCATGCAGTCGCTGGTGCTGCTCGATGAGATCGGGCGCGGCACCGCCACGTATGACGGCGTCAGCATCGCGTGGGCCGTCACCGAGCACCTGCACAACCACATCGGCTGCAAGACGATCTTCGCGACGCATTATCACGAGCTGACGCAGCTGGCCGATTTCCTGCCGGCGCTGGTCAACTTCAATGTCGCGGTGAAAGAGGTCGGTCACGACATCGTGTTCCTGCATCACCTGCAGCCGGGCGGCGCGGACCGTTCCTACGGCATCGATGTCGGCCGGCTGGCCGGGCTGCCGGCCGAGGTCGTGCGTCGCGCGCGCGTGATTCTGCACCAGCTGGAAGGCGCGCACACGGGCGGCCAGTTCCGCCCCGAGCACGCCGACCAGCTCTCGCTGTTCGGGACGGCGGAATCACCGGTGATCGAGCGCCTGAAACGGCTCGACATAGACGCGATCACGCCGATCCAGGCGTTGAACGTGTTGTCGGAGCTCAGGCAGATCCTGGAGGACGCGCGATGAGCCGCGGGCGGTTTCTTTCACCACGAAGACACGAAAAAGACGAAGCAGCTAACCGCGGAAAACACGGAAAACGCGGAAATGACGCTGCAGCATCGGAGCGCGCGATATTCGGCGCCGTTCAATTCAATATTATGAATCTGGATTTAACTGCGGTGGAATTCGGGCGCCGAGTGCGGTCCGCGTCGATTCCGCGTTTTCCGCGGTTAGCTGCTTCGTGTACTTCGTGTCTTCGTGGTGAACTCCTGCTGGCGCTCTCCCTCGCCGCCCTGGCCTGCGGCGCCCCGCCCGAGGAAGACATCGAGCCGCCGCAGGTGCTGACCGACAGCGTGCCGTTCGTCTATCCCGCCGATCTCTGGGATCACAACATTTCCGGACAAACGGTGCTGCTGGTGCGGGTGAGCGCGACCGGCCAGGTGGACAGCGTCGCCATCGATACCGGCAGCGGCTATCCCGAATTCGATTCCGCGGCGGTGCACGGCGCGCGTGATCTGCGGTTCATTGCCGCGCGGCAGGGCGAGCGACGCATCCCGATGTGGACGAAGGTCCCGGTCCGTTTTGCGCGTGACACAACCAGAATGGGTATTGGAGGATCATGACCGCGCCGCGTAATGCACGGCCGTTCGACAACGTATTGGAGACGATCGGCTGGACGCCGCTGATTCGCTTGCAGCGGGTCACCGACGGCGCCCGCACACCGGTCTATGCCAAGGCCGAGTTCTACAATCCGGGCGGATCGGTGAAGGACCGCATCGGCCTGGCGATGATCGAAGCGGCCGAGCGTGAAGGCCGACTGCAGCCGGGCGGCATCATCGTCGAGGGCACCAGCGGCAATACCGGCGTCGGCCTGGCCATTGCCGCCGCCATCAAGGGATACCGCTGCATCTTCACAATGCCCGACAAGATGAGCCAGGAGAAAGTCCGCCTGCTCAAAGCGTTCGGCGCGGAAGTCATCGTCACGCCTACCGCCGTGCCGCCCGACCATCCGGACAACTACGTGCAGACCGCCCAGCGCATCGTGGCGGAAACGCCGGGCGCGATGCTGGCCAACCAGTTCTTCAACCCGGTCAATCCGCAGGTCCACTACCACACGACCGGCCCGGAGATCTGGGAGCAGACGCAGGGCAAGGTGACGCACTTCATTGCCTCCGCCGGTACGGGTGGCACGATCAGCGGCGCCGGCAAGTTCCTGAAGGAGCAGAATCCGGCCATCCGCGTAATTGCCGGCGATCCGACGGGCTCCATTTTCGCGAGCTACCACAAAACCGGCGAGAAGGGGGAAGGCGCGCCCTACAAGGTCGAAGGCATCGGCAACGACAAGCTGCCGTCGACGCTGTGGTTCGACGTGATCGACGAGTATCGCACCATCACCGACCGTGATGCGTTCACGTTCGGCCGCCGGCTCACCCGCGAGGAAGGACTTTTCGTGGGCGGCTCGGCCGGGTTGATCGTCAAGGTCGCGCACGACGTCGCGCATGAAGTGAACGATGCCAACGCGCTGGTCGTCTGTATTCTGCCGGACACCGGCGAGCGCTACCTGTCGAAGATGTACAACGAGGAATGGCTGCGCGAAAACCGGCTGCTCGAGCCGGAGCGGCTCACGGCCCGCGACATGGTGGCACGCAAGGATGGTCACGCGCCGCCGCTGGTCACCGTCACGCGCGAAACGTCCACGCGCGAAGCGCTCGCGCTGATCACCGAATACGACATCTCGCAGCTGCCGGTGTGTGATGCTGGGGAATGCGTGGGCTCGGTGGCGGAATCCACGCTGATGGGACGCATCATCGAGAACCCGTCCGTCCTCGATCAGCCGGTGGCGACTTTCATGGATGCGCCGTTGCCGGTCATCGAAGCGGAGACGCCGATGAGCGGGGTCGGGCGGTTGCTGACGCGGCAGACGCCGGCCGTGCTGATTCGGGTGGATGGCCAGCTGAACGGCATTGTCACGCGTTTTGATGTGGTGCGGTATTTGACTGCGTGAGGGTGCGGGTGTGCGGGTGAGGGTGTGAGGGTGAGGGTGATGGTGAGGGGAGAGTAAGGGTAAGAGTAAGAGTAAGGGTAAGGGTTGATGAGGATTGCAGTGCTATTTGGGGGGACGAGCGCCGAGCGCGATGTATCCATCGCCAGCGGGTCGCAGGTGGTCACGGCACTGCGCGAAGCGGGGCATGATGTAATTGCCGTCGATACTGCGACGGGCGTGCTCAACAAGGCGGAAGAGAAGAACCTGCTGACGGCGGGTGTGGCGCCGGCGCCGCCGGAGGAAGCGTCGCTCGACATGCTGCGCAGTGGCGACGCGTCGGCCATTGTTTCGGCGCCGGAGCTGGCCGGTATCGACGTCATATTTCTTGCGCTGCACGGCGGCACCGGAGAGAACGGGACACTCCAGGCGCTCCTCGAACTGACTGGCATCCCGTATACCGGCAGCGGCCCGTTGGGCAGCGCGGTTGCGATGGACAAGGACATGACCAAACGCATCCTCGTGCATGCGGGTGTGCCCACGCCCGACTGGATGATGGCGCCGGTCGACGCGGAGGAGGCGATCGCGCGGCTGGGATTGCCGCTGATCGTGAAAGCGAACAAACAGGGGTCGACCGTAGGGCTGACGAAGGTGATGCACGCCGGCGAATTCGATGAGGCGATCGAGAACGCCTACCAGCACGATGACGAGGTAATGGTCGAGCAGTTCATCGCGGGGCGCGAGCTGACCGTCCCGATCCTGGCGGACGAGCCTTTGCCGGTCGGCGAAATCATTATCGAAAGCGACATCTTCGACTACGAAACCAAGTACCAATCGGGAAAAGCCGAGGAGATCTTTCCGGCGGATCTGCCGGGGCCGATCGCCGTGCGCGCGCAGGCCTACGCACTGGCCGCGCACCGCGCGCTCAAGCTGCGCGGCTACAGCCGCGTCGATTTTCGGCTCGATCGGGACGACCAGCTCTGGTGCCTGGAAGCGAACACGCTGCCCGGCATGACGTCGGCCAGCCTGTTCCCGAAGGGGGCCGCCGCCGCGGGCATGGGATTTCCCGAGGTATGTGAGAGAATCTGCCAGCTCGCCCTTGAGGAACACCGGCGCCGGCGCAAGGTTTAAAACAAACGATGGCCTACAGCTCCAGTTATCAGTTCGGCGGATTTCACATCACGCCCTGGGTGCGTCGACTGCTCATTGCCAACGCTGTGGTCTCGTTGTGTGCCTGGCTCATTCCCGGACTGCAAACATCACTCGGCTTCATCCCCAGTCGTGCCCTGCAACAGCCGTGGTCGTTCGTCACCTACATGTTCGTGCACGGCGACTTCTGGCATCTGTTCTTCAACATGCTCGGCCTCTTCTTCTTCGGCCCGCCCGTCGAAGAGCGGCTCGGCTCGCGCGAGTTCATCAAGTACTACACGATCTGCGGTTTGATCGGTGGTGCCGTGCTCGCCCTCTTCTTTGCCCGGAACGGGCTGCTGATCGGCGCGTCCGGCGCGGTTTACGCCGTCATGCTCGCCTTCGCGTTTTTCTGGCCCAATGCGCCCATTTACATCTGGGGCATTTTCCCGGTCAAAGCCAAGTGGCTGGTGATCGCCTTCACGGCGATGTCGATACTGCCCATGGTCACGGGGAGAGCCGGCAACGTCGCGCATTTCGCACACCTGGGCGGCTTCGCGGTCGGCTTCATCTACCTGAAGTTCGGCGGGTCCTTCGGCGCGCCCATGGAAAAACTGCAGCGTTTCACGTCCTCGCGCCGGCGCAAGCTCCGGGTCATCCCCGGCCAGGCGCAGAGCCTCAAGCGTGACGAGCCGGCCCGCCGCCGGCGCGCGGAAGAAGAGGTTTTGGACGAGGTAGACAAAGTCCTCGACAAGATCTCGACGCACGGCATGGCCTCGCTGACCGCCGAAGAGCGCAAGCTTCTGGATGAGGTCTCGCGGAGATACCGCCAGAACTGAACGGCGCTTCCCACCACGACTTCCCACCACGGTGTAAGTCCTTTCCTTACCCGAACGTGCTCCGAACCGTGCTTGACTCCGTTCTGGCCATCTGTTCTAGTTAGCGAGTAATTCCGCAGACGCCCCGGCGCAATCCGTCCCTGTGCCTGGACGCCATGTATCCTCAATGAACGCGACGCCCGTCGCAAACGCAGGAGGTATGTATGGCAGCCGCCGCCAAAGAGTATCCATCGAGCCAGATCCGCAACGTGGTCATCCTCGGCCATGGTGGCTCCGGCAAGACCACCCTCATCGACGCTCTCTGTTTCTCCACCGGCACATCCCGCAGGCATGGCAGCGTGAAAGACGGCAGTGCGCTGACCATGTACGCGGAAGAGGAGATCGACCACGGCATCTCGATGCAGGCGGCGCTCGCCTACGCGGAATGGGACGGCATCAAGCTGAATCTGCTGGACACGCCTGGATATCTCGATTTTACCGGTGAAGCGATCGCCGCCACGAGGGTAGCCGACGGCGCTGTAGTCGTCCTCGGCGCGACCACGGGCGTCGAGGTAGGCACCGAGAAAGTCTGGGATTACACGCTGGCCCGCGCGATTCCCAGACTTTTTTTCGTCTCCATGATGGACAAGGAGCACGCCAACTTCGAGAAGTCGATCAACGAGATTCGCCAGCACATGACGGACAAGGCCTACGCGGCCGAGCTGCCGATCGGTGAAGGCGAAGAGTTCCGCGGCATCATCAACCTGTTCACCGGCAAGGCGCACATCTTCAAGCAGGGCACGGTCACGGGCGAATACGATGAGGCCGAGATCCCGGACGAGCTCAAGGACGAGGCCGAGCTGCGCCGCACCGAGCTGTTCGAAGCGATCGCAACGACCAATGACGCGTTGCTCGAGCGCTATCTGGAAGGCGGCGAGATCACGACGGCGGAAGCGCTGCAGGCGTGCAAGCATGCGATGCTGGCCGGCGAGCTGTTCCCGGTCTTCTGCGGCGCCATGGAAAAGACGTGGGGCACGCGTGCCCTGCTGGAAGCGCTGATCGAGATCGTGCCCAGCCCGGCAGAAGCGCCGCACGAGCTGGCGCAGCGCCCCGGCCTGGACCAGCTGGTCGAGCTCAAGGGTGACGACGACGGCGCCTTCGCCGCGCTCGTCTTCAAGACCGCCAGCGAGCCGCATGTGGGTGAGCTCACCTTCTTCCGCATCTTCAGCGGCAGCGTGGTCAACGGCGAAGAAGTGTTCAACGTCACGCGCGAACACTCGGAAAAGCTGCCGCACCTCTCGATCTCGCAGGGCAAGGAGCGCATCGAGGTCAACAAGCTGCACGCGGGCGACATGGGCGTCGTCGCCAAGCTCAAGAACACGCATACCAACGACACGCTGGGCTCGGCCGCGCGGCCGCTCGTGCTGCAGAAGATCAATTTCCCGCAGCCGGACATCGCGCTGGCCATCAAGGCCGCCAGCCGTAACGACGAAGACAAGATCGGCACGGGGCTGGCCAAGCTGCACGAAGAGGATCCTACGTTCCACTTCGGGTATGAGCCGGAGCTGAAGCAGACCATCATTCGCGGACTGGGTGAGCTGCACCTGCAGGTGCAGATCGAGCGGCTCAAGCGGAAATATCACGTGAGCGTGACGACCGAGTCGCCGCGCATCCCGTACCGCGAAACCATTCGCAAGGCATCGGAGGCGCAGGGCAAGCACAAGAAACAGTCGGGTGGTCACGGTCAGTTCGGTGATTGCCACATCCGCCTGAAGCCGCTGCCGCACGGATCCGGCTACAAGTTCACCGACTCGATCGTCGGTGGCGTGATCCCCGGCAAGTTCATCCCGTCGGTGGACAAG
>CBJLQC010000150.1:0-6462 GCA_966424955.1 uncultured bacterium
GGCATCATGGAAAAACCGGATGTCGACGTCATCGAGGGTCTCTCGCCGGCGATCTCCATCGAGCAAAAGACTACCGGACGCAACCCGCGCTCGACGGTCGGCACCGTTACCGAGATCTACGACTATTTGCGCCTGCTCTGGGCCCGTGTCGGCGTACCGCACTGCGCCACCTGCGGTCGGCCCGTCCGCCGGCAGTCGGCCACGCAGATCGTCGACCAGATCATGGAGTGGCCGGCCGACACGCGCATCGAAGTGCTCGCGCCGCTGGTGCGCGGCCGCAAGGGCGAGTTCCGCGACCTGTTCGACGACGCGCGGCGCAAGGGTTTCGTCCGCGCCCGCGTGGATGGCGAGCTGATCGACCTCGAGCAGCCGCCTCGCCTGAAGCGCTATGAGAATCACGACATCTCGGTCATCGTGGATCGCGTGGTCGTGCGCGAAGAGGACCGCTCTCGAATTGCGGACTCGGTGGAAACTGCGTTGCGCGTGGCCGGTGGCACGGTCGAGGTGATCGAGTACGCCAGCGCCGATGACCGGACACGAACACGCACACGGTCACGTACCCGTGAAACGGAAAACGACGTGTCCGTGTCCGTGAACGAGCACGTGACTCATCTGTTCTCTGAGAAATATGCCTGCGTCTACTGCGGCACCTCGATGGCCGAGCTCGAGCCGCGGCAGTTCTCCTTCAACTCGCCGTACGGCGCATGTGATGGCTGCGGTGGTCTCGGCACGCGCCGCGAGGTGAGTGCCGAGCTGGTGATCGGGGATCCGATCATCTCCATTCTGGAGGGCGTGATACTGCCGTGGGGCGAGCCGAGCGGTCACCTGCGCCGCTCCGTGATTCCAGGCATTGCCGGTTTCTACAAGTTCGATCCGAACCGCCCCTGGAATCAGCTGTCGGAAGCCGCCCGGAAGGGAATCCTGTTGGGCTCCGGCACGAAGAAGATCACGTTCCCCTACAAGGTGGGTGGCGCGAAGGGCAGCTACAGCGAGCCGTGGGAAGGCGTGCTCGCGAACGTGAAGAAGCGCTACGACGAGACGACGTCGGAAGCGATTCGCGAGCAGCTCGAGCAGTACATGTCCACGTTGCCGTGTGCGGTGTGCAAAGGCACGCGCCTCAAGAGTGAAAGCCTCGCCGTCACGGTCGGCGGCCGCTCGATCGGCGAAGTGATTGACATGAGCGTTGCCGAAGCGCTGGAGTTCTTCAATGGCCTCAAGAGCTCGGCATCGCTCCCGCCCGAGATCGCGGGACCGGTCCTCAAGGAAGTCACCGAGCGGCTGCACTTCCTGGTGAACGTCGGACTGGAGTATCTCACGCTCGGCCGCAGCGCGGAAACGTTGTCAGGCGGCGAAGCGCAGCGCATCCGCCTGGCCACGCAGATCGGCAGCCGCCTGGTCGGCGTATTGTACATCCTCGACGAGCCATCCATCGGCCTGCACCAGCGCGACAACGAGCGGCTGCTGCAGACGCTCAAGCAACTGCGCGATCTGGGGAACACCGTGCTGGTGGTGGAGCACGATCGGGACACGATCATGACGGCCGACTACATCATCGACCTCGGTCCCGGTGCCGGCCGGCATGGCGGCGAGGTGGTCGCGGTCGGCTCGCTGGATGATGTGCTGGCCAGCCAGGCGTCGTTGACGGCGGCGTATCTGCGCGGCGATCGCGAGATCGCGTTGCCCAAACGGCGTCGCCCGCGCGACCGCCAGCGGGCGGTGACCGTGCGCGGTGCGCGGCAGCACAATCTCAAGCACCTGGACGTCGCGTTTCCGCTGGGCACCTTCACCTGCGTGACGGGCGTGAGCGGCTCGGGCAAGTCGACGCTGATCAACGACATTCTGTATCAGGCGCTGGCCCGGCATTTCTACCGTATGCGGGTGATTCCCGGCATGCACGACCGCATCGAGGGTCTCGATCTGATCGATAAGGTCGTCGACATCGACCAGTCGCCGATTGGCCGCACACCGCGCTCGAACCCCGCCACCTATACGGGACTGTTCACGCCGATCCGCACGCTGTTCGCGGAATTGCCGGAATCGAAGATCCGCGGCTACACGCC
Source organism: uncultured bacterium (assembly GCA_966424955.1). Lineage (GTDB taxonomy): Bacteria > Gemmatimonadota > Gemmatimonadetes > Longimicrobiales > RSA9 > CBJLQC01. The sequence goes on from CBJLQC010000150.1 coordinate 2,061, forward strand.
CGGCCGTTTCTCATTCAACGTGAAGGGCGGTCGGTGTGAAGCCTGCCAGGGCGATGGGCTGGTCAAGATCGAGATGCATTTCCTGCCCGACGTCTATATTCCCTGCGATGTCTGCCGGGGGCGTCGCTACAACCGCGAGACGCTGGAGGTCTTCTACAAGGGCCGCACCATCGCCGATGTGTTGGAGATGACGGTAGACGAGGCGCTCGAGTTTTTCGATGCGGTACCCTCGATCAAGCACAAGCTGGCGACGCTGTCCGATGTCGGCCTGGGCTATATCCACCTCGGGCAGTCGGCCACCACCCTGTCGGGCGGCGAGGCGCAGCGCGTCAAGCTGGCGACGGAGCTGTCGAGGCGCGATACCGGGCAGACCTTCTATATTCTCGACGAGCCGACCACGGGGCTGCATTTTGAGGATGTTCGCATGCTGCTTGAAGTGCTGCACCGGCTGGTCGAGCGCGGGAATACCGTAGTGGTGATCGAGCATAACCTCGAAGTCATCAAGACGGCCGACTGGATAATCGATCTTGGTCCGGAGGGCGGCAACGCGGGCGGCACGGTGGTGGCCGAGGGCACCCCGGAAGAAGTGGCCGGCAATCCGGTCAGCCATACCGGCCGGTTCCTGGCCGACCTGCTGGGGCTGGCGCCAGTAGGTTAACGCAACTCTTGGTGTCCCCAGCGCGTAGTGGCTATCGTTAAGCCTATTGAGGGAGAAGACAATGACGAGCAAAGAAGACGTCGAGAGCTATCTGCTCCGCATGGGCGTGGAGTATGACGAGGTCGACGATAACATGTGGCTGCTCAAGCCGCAGGATACCGCGGGCGTCGTCGTCAATTTCACGCCACCCGTGGTGCTGCTCCGCCTGAAGGTGATGGAGCTGCCGCGCAGCGTGGACGGGCTGCTGGCTCCGTTCTACCGCCGATTGTTGGAGCTGAATGCCAGCGACATCGTGCATGGCAGCTACGGCATCGAAGAAAACGACGTCGTGCTCTCCGACGCACTCGAGCTGGAAGACCTCGATTACAGCGAGCTGCGCAGCTCTTTCGAGAGCATGGTCATGGCTGCAACCAGTCACGTGCAGGAGCTGGCTGGTATGATTCCAATCGCCCACGAAGGGTAAAACAATGGGTATCTGGGATAGGCTTTCGACCCTTATCCGGTCGAACATAAACGACGCGATCGCCAAGGCCGAGAATCCGGAGAAGATGTTGAACCAGATTCTCATCGACATGCGCGATCAGCTGCAAAAGGCGAAGACGGAAGTCGCCGTGGCCATCGCGGACGAGCGCAAGCTCAAGGCGCAGATGGAAGAAGAGCAGAAGCTGGCCGCGGACTGGGAGCATCGCGCCATGCTGGCGGTGCGCGAGAACCGCGACGACCTGGCGAAGCAGGCGCTCATGCGGCAACAGGAGCACGGCGAGCGGGCCATGATGTTCGCGGAGACGTGGCAGAAGCAGGCCGCCGAGACCGAGCGGCTGAAGGAATCGCTGCGCCAGCTCAACGACAAGATCGAGGAAGCCAAGCGTAAAAAGAACCTGCTGGTCGCCAAGCAGAAGCGCGCGCAGGCCCACCAGCGCATCCACGAGACGATGGCCGGTCTCAACGACAAGTCGGCCTTCGAGGCTTTCGACCGCATGGCGGAGAAGATCGAGGAGACCGAGCGCATGGTCACGGCCAGCGTCGAGGTGCACGAAGCGCTGAATGCGGGCGACACGCTCGAGCGCGAGTTCAAGGCGCTGGGCGCCGTGTCGGGCGATCAGTCGATCGAGTGGAAGCTGCTGCAGCTCAAGGAGAAGATGCAGCTGGGCGCCGGTGGCTCGGCCAAGCCGCAGCAGGCGCTGAAGCCCGGCAGCTCACAGCCAAACGACGGCTCGATCGTGAAGGATGCCGTTCTCGAGGAAGATCACTGATACTCGCGGGGGCGGAAGTGAAGCAGGAAGTCGGAGAAGCGGCGCGCAATCATGACTGACGGCCCCGGTTCTCCGACTTCGCGTTTATCGACGTCGTCCAGTCCGGCGTCACCGCGCTTTTCCGTGTCGCCGCGCACGCCCATCCTGTCCGGTGCGACGGAAAAACGCACCTACTCGGTGGCCGTCGGCATCATCTTCCTGCTGCTGCTGCTGGTCTTCCTGTTCAAGGTCGCCGAAGTACTGCTGCTGTTCTTCATCGCCATCCTGTTCGGCGTCTATCTCTCCTGGATCACGGAAGCGTTGCAGCGCAACCTCGGCCTGCCCCGGTGGGCCGGCTTGCTGGGCGCGCTCCTCATCACCGCGGCGGCCGCCACCGGGCTCGGTTTCCTGATCATCCCGCCGCTGATCGAGCAGGGACAGGAGCTGATCCGCACCCTGCCCGCGACGCTGTCCTCGGTGGAGATCACGCTGCTCGAGCTGGCGCGGCGCAACAGCGTGGCCGCGCAGATTCTCGGCACGCTGGACCCCGGACAGAGCTATACCGGCAACTTCATCAAGGATGTGACCGGCAGCACGCGCAGCATGGTCCCCTACCTGTTCTCGGGTGTGGGCTTCGCGATCCATTTCATCAGCGTGCTGGTGATGGGCATCTACCTGGCGCTGCGCCCGGCCGTGTATCGCGAGGGCTTCATTCTGCTTGCGCCGCCGGTGCACCGCGAGCTGGTGCGCGACCTGCTCAGCGATCTGGGCCGCACGCTGCGCGCCTGGATCGTCGGCCAGCTGCTCGCGATGTTTTCGCTGGGTTTGCTCACCTGGATCGGGCTTTGGCTGCTGGGCGTGCCGTATCCACTCGCCTTCGGCGTGTTCACCGGCGTGGTTGCCATCGTCCCATTCTTCGGCACCCTGGTTTCCACCCTGCTGCCCGCGCTGTTCGTGATCAACGACGGGGGCTTATGGCAGTTCTTCTGGGTGGCTCAGCTGGGCGTCTGGGTGCACGTCTTCGAGGCCAACGTGGTCGCACCGATGATCATGGAGCGGCAGGTGCATCTACCGCCGGTGCTGTCCATTCTCAGCGTGCTGATCATGGCGCACCTGCTGCACCTGGTCGGGCTGCTGGTCGCGGTGCCGGTTCTTTGCACGGTGATGGTCGTCGCCCGCCGCGTGTATGTGCATCGCGTGCTGGAAGGGAAGGGCTTCCGGCGCGCCATCCGCGACCGACCCATCGAAATCAAGCTCAGCGGTGACGGCGGCGGCGTGCTCGTGCACCCCTCGGCATATGAAAGCACCGTGCCGGCGCTGCTGGAACGTAGCTGAACGCCGTTTCTAGTTATTCTCAATTCGCAGCACTACATCACCACCCGGTTGGTCGCTGCGCGTCAGCAGGAAAGACGCGAGGGCGCCGATCCGCAGGAACGGGCGTTCGCCGGGCGCACCGGCCAGTGCCTCATCGGTCGGGTGCAGGTACAGGCCGGTCGCATCCACGGTGTCGCGTGCCTGCACTTCGGCGAGATCGCCAACCTCGGCGATGCGCGCGACCGCCGGCTTCCCGGGACGAGCCTCCTCGCGATCGATCGCGATATCCGCGCGGTAGGGTGCCAGGCCCGGCACCACGATGGTGCCGCCGCGCACGACCAGGTCGCGCGCGGCGCGACCGTTCTGCGGTAAACCCTCGTAGTCGGCGACCGCCGCGCCGGCGTAACTGCCCTCCGCGATCGCATCGAAAGCCGCCGCCAGCGCCACGAAGTTGGTCTTGCGCAAATGCTGTTTCTGCGGGTCGTCCCGCCAGCCGCCGCTCTCGATGAGCACAGTGCTGGTGCCCCATTGCTGCATCAGATCGCCGAACGCGCGTGGGTTGAAGCTCTCGTCGTACTTGGTGATGTATCCGCCGACAAGCGGCTCGATGCTGTTGCGGATGACCGCCGCGATGCGCTGGGCGCGCCCGCGCACGTCGTTCACCGACCCGCTCCCATCGAAGGGCGGCGCCAGCAGTGAGATGGCGGCCGTGCGGCTGCTGTTGCCGACGCGGGTCCGCACATTCTGGTCGTGCAGGTTGAATCCGAAGCGCGGCTGCAGCCGATCGCGCACACTTTTCAGCGTCCGGCCTTCCGGCGTCGCCTGCATGCGCGCATCACGGTTTACATCGATCCCCAGCGCATTCTCGCGCTGGAAGCGTTCCGCGCCATCCGGGTTGAGCATGGGGATCATGTAGATGGTCAGTCGCTCCGCCCAGCGCTGGGTGCGCGCATCGCCGCTTTGCAGGTAGTGCAGCAGGTCGGCGAGTGCCATGCTGGCCGTCGATTCGTCACCGTGCATCTGCGACCAGAGGAGGACGCGCGTCGGGCCCTGCCCATAGGTCAGCAGATAGATGGGCCGGCCTTCCGCGGACCTCCCGATTTCTTCCCTGCGCACGCTGCCGGTAGTGAATGGTTCGACGGCGCGCCAGTACTCCTCGTGCGTGAACATTCGCCCGGTGATGGCGCGCACCAGGTGC
>CBJLQC010000151.1:0-6427 GCA_966424955.1 uncultured bacterium
ATCGTAAACACCGGCAACAAGCCGGGCGACGGGATGCGCGTCATCATCCGCGGCGTGCGTTCGATCACTGCCAACATCGACCCGCTGTACGTGGTTGATGGCGTGCCGATCCTCGGCGGCATCGGCGATTTCGATCCCAACGACATCGTGTCCATCGACATCCTGAAGGATGCCTCGTCGACCGCCATCTATGGCAGCCGCGGCTCGAACGGCGTCGTGCTGATTACCACCAAGGGCTCGGCCGCGGGCGGTGTCAATACGCAGTTCAGCGCGAACTTCAACGTCGCGACGCAGGAGCCGTACGGCCTGCCCAAGATGATGAACATGGCGCAGTACGTTCAGATGCTGCAGGATGCGGCTACGTATGCGGGTTCCAGCACCGATCCGCGGGTCCTGCTCAACAACAACCAGTTCAATGCGTTTCAGGCTGGTGTCGAGACGGACTGGCAGAATCTCATCAAGCAGACCGGCGTGCAGAGAAACGCGCAGATCGGCTTGAGCGGAGTCTCCGCGAGCACACGCTTCAATATCTCGGGCAATTACTTCGATCAGACGGGCACTGCGATCGGTTTCGAGTTCCAGCGCTTCGGCGGTCAGGCCGCGGTCGACCATCAGCATGGCCGGCTGCGTATCGGAGCGACCGCCAACTACGTGCACTCGCTGCAGGAAACCGCGCTGGGTGATGGTCTGTGGGGCGCGGCACGCCAGCAGACCGGCTTCGGCTCGCCGTACGACTCGACCGGCGCGCTGATCATCAACCCGGACGGAGATGCACTGGCCTTCAATCCCCTGCGCGCCGTCAAGATGGTCAGGAACGACACGCGGCGCGACCGCATTTTCGCCTCGACGTTCGCGACCCTGGATCTGATCCCGGGTGTCAATCTGCGGGTCAACTTCGGCCCGGACTGGGTGCAGCAGAGCGTCGGCAACTTCACGGGTCCGAGCGTGAACTTCGGCGGTGCCTCATTCCGCACCGCGTTCTACAACCAGTTGACGCAGTTCCAGTATCTGCTGGACAACATGCTGCAGGTCAATCGCGACTTCGGTGCAGATCATCACATTGATGCCACGCTGCTGTACGGCATCCAGAAGTTCCGCCAGGTCAGCGCCAACCAGAGCGCGCAGAACATACAGAACGACGAGGCGCTCTATTACGCCTTGAATCGTGGCAACAATTTCCAGATCTCCACGGGGCTGACGGAAACCGCGCTCCAGTCGTACATGGGGCGCGCGGTCTACACGTTCATGAACCGCTATACGGTGTCGGGCGCGGTGCGGCGCGATGGCGCGAGCCAGCTCGCGGCCGGGAACAAGTGGGAGACCTTCCCGACGGTCGGTTTGGCGTGGCAGCTGGGCGACGAGCCGTTCATGGATCGCTTCACTTTCCTGAACTCGCTCAAGTTACGCGGCAGCTGGGGCAGAACCGGCAACTCTTCGGTGGGCGCCTACCAGACGCAGGGCGCGCTCGCCTGCGGCACGATCAACTTTGCCACGTCCGGCGTTGCGGCTTGCTATCCTGACGCGAACAACCCGGCCAACCCCTTCCTCTCCTGGGAAACGACGACCAAGAAGGATTTGGGTGTCGAGTTCGGCGTCCTGAACAATCGCGTGAACGGCGCCATCGATCTGTACCGGGAGGACACGAAAGATCTGCTGCTGCGCCGGTCGCTGCCCGGAACGTCAGGCTACAGCTCGGCGCTCCAGAACATCGGCGCCACCCGCAACGGCGGTATCGAGCTGCAGCTGTCGACGGTCAACCTCCAGAACTGGCACGGCATCCGTTGGCAGACGGACATCAGCTGGGCGCACAACAAGAACGAGATTACCGCGCTCGCGGCCTACTCCGACACGGCGGCCTGTCCGCCTCAGGCGAGGCAGTGCGACGCCACCAACGGCTGGTTCGTCGGCTACCCGATCAACACCGGCGGCCGCACCAACCCGCTCGACTCCAACGGCTGCTTCACCTGCGGCGGCAGTGATCCGACGCGGCGGCAGTGGTTCGACTACAAGTTCGTGGGCATCTGGCAGGAAAACGAAGCCGCACAAGCCGCCACATACGGCAGCAAGCCGGGCCAGATCAAGGTGCTCGATGTCGATGCGAACGGTGTCATCAATGCCAAGGACCTGGTGCTGCAGGGCAGCACCTACCCGAAGTGGACGGCCAGCATCTACAACCGCTTCACGTGGAAGAACTTCGACGCGTCCGCGCTGGTCAACATCCGGTGGGATTACACGATCTGGAACACCTTCATCCCGAGCCTGTTCGGCCGTAACGGCCAGATCGTCACCGAATACTGGACGCCGTCGAATCCGATCAACACGAACCCGGCGCCCAACCTCAACGGCAACACGATCCAGTACGGGAATACGCGCGGTTATATCGACGCGTCGCACTGGCGGATTCGCAACATTCAGGTCGGCTACACGTTCACGCCCGAACTGGCGCGGAAAGTCGGGGCCAGCACGGCGCGCATATACGCGACCGCAACCGAGCCGTACGTATCGTACGACTTCGACTATTTCGATCCGGAATCAGGCTGGGCGGGTGGTTCACCGGTTTACAAGACGCTGCTGGTCGGCGCCAACGTCACGTTCTAGAGTCGACCTGAAAGGATAGAAATGAAAATGAAAGGATACCTAAGGGCCGGGTTGACTCTGGCACTCGTGGCGGGAGTCACGGCGTGCGTCGACCTGGACGAGGAACTCGTGTCCAGCCTCGGCTCCGACTATGCCAGCACAGCGCAGGGGCTGACCGATGTGACGAACGGCATTTATGCCGGGGTCAAGGGCTTCAACCAGGGCGACACGTATTACTCGATGCAGATGTTGGGCACCGATACCTGGACGGCGGCCGACCAGATCTCGGCGGGCGGCGCACAGAACTGGATCTACCTCGACAACTACAACGCGCAATACAACACGCTGGCCGGGTTCATCAACCCGCAGTGGCAGGCTGGCTATCAAATCATTGCGCGCGCGAACGTGGTCATCGACAACGGGCCGAAGATCGTAGTCGGACCAACCCTGACGCAGGCGCTGAAAGACTCGCGCATCGGCGAAGCGCATTTCCTGCGCGCGTGGGCGTACTTCCAGCTCGTGAAGCAGTATGGTGGACTGACCGTCAACTTGCAGTCGCCGTCGGCGACGGGCGTGTCCACGGAAGCCACGCGCGAGAGTGAGGACAGCGTTTACAAGGTCATCATCGCGGACCTCGATGAGGCCATTACGCTGCTCCCGGTAACGCAGACCGATTTTGGCCGTGCCACCAAAGGCGCCGCGCAAAACCTGCTCGCGAAAGTCTATCTGACGCGCGCTTACCGTGACTGGAATGCGGCGAACAAGCAGAGCGACTTCCAGCAGGCGCTTACGCTGGCGCAGGGCGTCATCGGCTCCGGCACGTACTCGCTCCTGCCCATTTACGCGGATCTGTGGTGCGGCGTTCATCGCGCCGTCGCGCCTGCCGATCCCGGTCGCCAGGGCTATTGCGACACCCTGACCGGCAGCGGGTACTCGGAACGGAATTCGGAGGTCATCTGGTCGATTCAGTTCTCGATCGACCCGACGCAGTACACCAACACGGCGGTCAATTACTATCCGGTCGTTTTTCTCAGCCAATACGACAACGACGATGGCTGGGCGGTCGGGATGACCCGCACGGTGGATGATGGCCGGCCGTTCCGGCGCATTCGCCCCACGCCGTATGCGCTTTCGCTCTACAATCAAACGCGCTGCGGTGGGGTGCCGTGCGGTCCGGGCGTCGACGTCGTGGATACCCGCTTCGACGCCAGCTATCAGACCGTCTGGTTCGCCAACCGCAACGGCAGCAATCCGGTGGGCACCTGCCCGAAGTGCACGAGCGGCGCGCTGATCCGTGGCAATCTGATCACGACCAACACGCAGGGTGCGGGCGCGGGCGCGGATACCTCGATGGTTTACCTGATGTACCAGGTGCCCGACGCGTATCGCATGTCCAAGGCGTATCGCATCGCCGTGCCGTGCACCACGGCGCCCGACGTAGACTGCGGGTTGGACAACGATTCGAAGGGCATGTTCGGCTTCCGTCACTACCCATCGCTCAAGAAGTTCCAGGACAACACGCGCACGGGCGGGCCGTTCGACAACAACGGTGGCAAAGACATCGTCCACATGCGTCTGGGCGAGACGTACCTGATTGCTGCCGAGGCCGCACTGGGCCTGAACGACGCTGCGCTGGCGGCCCAGCTGATCAACGTGCTGCGCGTGCGCGCGGCCTGCGATCCGGGGCCGGCCACCGCGCCCAAGCTGTGCGCCACCAGTCACAAGGCCGACCCGAGCATCCTGGTCGCGCCCAGTGACATCACGCTCGATTTCATTATGGACGAGCGGGAGCGCGAGATGGGCGGCGAGCTCATGCGCTGGGACGACATCCGGCGACCGGGCGTTGCCTTCTTCCTGCAGCGCGTGAAGAAGGGCAATCCGTATGCAGCACCCAACGTCCAGGACAAGCATTACCTGCGACCCATCCCGGCGGCGCAGATCCAGGGCGTCACCGGACCCGCGCCATACCCGCAGAATCCGGGGTGGTAATCAGTAGCTAACCAGGAGCCGCCCGAACACGTTGCTGCAGCACACGCGTGTTCGGGCGGTTGTTTTTGAATGAGCACTCAGACGGTAGCCCAGCGGTACAAGGATCGCGCGGTGCCCGCGCGCGAACGCGTGGCCGATCTGCTGGCGCAGATGACGCTGGAGGAGAAAGCCGCACAAATGATGTGCGTCTGGAACCAGAAAGCGGAGCGCCTGGTGGATGCCGACGGCAATTTCGACGAGGCCAGGGCGCAGCGCTCGTTTGCGGGTGGCGCCGGCATTGGGCAGGTCGGCCGTCCCAGCGATGCCGCTGGTGGCCGCAATGCGCGGCAGACCGCGGTGCTGACCAACGCCATCCAGAAGTTCTTCCTCGAGCACACCCGATTAGGCATCCCCGTCCTCTTCCACGAGGAGTGCCTGCACGGGCACGCCGCGCTGGATGCGACCAGCTTCCCGCAGCCGATCGGGCTGGCGGCCACATTCGATCCCGAGCTGGTGCGCAGCCTCTACGTGATGACCGCGCGCGAGGCGCGCGTGCGCGGCGCGCACCAGGCGCTCACGCCCGTGGTCGATGTGGCGCGCGATCCGCGCTGGGGTCGCGTCGAGGAGACGTTCGGCGAAGATCCCTACCTGGTCACGCAGCTGGGCCTGGCCGCGGTGCATGGCTTCCAGGGAGACTGCACGTTCCAGGGCAAACAGCACGTCATCGCGACGCTCAAGCATTTCTGCGGGCACGGCCAGCCGGAAGGCGGCCAGAACTGCGCGCCCGCCAACGTCTCGATGCGCGTCCTGCGGGAAACCTTCCTGCCGCCCTTCCGCCACGCCATCGCCCAGGGCGCCATTAGTCTGATGGCCTCATACAACGAGGTGGATGGCGTGCCTTCGCATGCCAACCGCTGGCTGCTGCGCGACGTGCTGCGCAAGGAATGGGGTTTTGCCGGATTCGTGGTAGCCGACTACTACGCCATCTGGGAGCTGGCGGACCGGCCGGATACCCACGGCCATCACGTGGCCGCGGACAAACGCGAGGCCTGCGCGCTGGCCGTGAAAGCCGGCGTGAACATCGAGCTGCCCGAGCCCGATTGCTACCTGCACATCACGGAACTGGTCAAGGAAGGTGTGCTCAGCGAAGCCGAGCTGGATGAGCTGATTGCGCCCATGCTGTACTGGAAGTTTCGCATGGGCCTGTTCGATGACCCGTACGTCGATCCCGATGAAGCAGAGCGCGTGGTCGGCTGCGATGCGCATCGCGCGCTCGCGCTGCGCGCGGCACGCGAGACCATCACCCTGCTCCGCAACGAGGGCAACCTCGCTCCGCTGGATGTGAGTACGGTCGGCACCATCGCCGTGATCGGGCCCAACGCGCACCGCAGTCTGCTGGGCGGCTACAGCGGCGTGCCGAAACACAACGTCACGGTGCTGGACGGCATCCGCATGCGCGTCGGGGATCGCGCGCAAGTCCTGTACAGCGAAGGCTGCAAGATCACGATCGGCGGCTCGTGGAACCAGGATGAGGTCGTGCCGTCCGATCCGGAGGAAGACCGCCGGCTGATTGCGGAGGCGGTGGAAGTCGCGCGGCAGGCGGACGTCATCGTCCTGGCCATCGGCGGCAACGAGCAGACCTCGCGCGAGGCGTGGTCGCTCGTGCATATGGGCGATCGCACCAGTCTCGACCTGATCGGCCGCCAGCAGGAGCTGGTCGATGCGATGGTCGCGACCGGCAAGCCGGTGATCGCGTTTCTGTTCAACGGCCGACCGCTCTCCGTCGCCCGGCTGGCCGAGCAGGTGCCGGTCATCTTCGAGTGCTGGTATCTCGGACAGGAAACCGGGCGCGCGGTCGCCGATGTGCTGTTCGGTGACGCCA
>CBJLQC010000152.1:0-6342 GCA_966424955.1 uncultured bacterium
CACGGATTACGACAACGTCGCGTTCGACCCGGGGCTGACGCAGAAGTGGCTTCCGGTCGACATGTACATCGGCGGCGAAGAGCACGCAGTGCTGCACCTGCTGTACAGCCGTTTCGTGACCATGGTGCTCAAGGACCTCGGCTGGGTGAGCTTCGAGGAGCCCTACAAGCGCTTCCGAAAGCACGGCCTGCTGATCAAGGAAGGCTCGAAGATGTCGAAGAGCCGCGGCAACGTCGTGGTGCCCGACACATACATCCAACAATGGGGCGCCGACACGTTTCGCACGTACCTGATGTTCCTGGGCCCGTACCAGGAGGGCGGCGATTTCCGTGATCAGGGCTTGCAGGGACCCTACGGCTTCCTCAGCCGGCTGTGGGATACCATCGTGCCCATTGATGAGCTGGGCGCAGCGCCGGCTGACGGTGAGATCGAGCGGAAGCTGCACGCGACCATCAAGAAGGTGACGGATGACATCGCGGGACTGCAGTACAACACGGCGATTGCCGCGCTGATGGAATACCTGAACGTCGTACGCCAGGGCGGGCGGGCCGCGCAGCGCGCGGAAGTGGAGCCGCTGGTCCCGCTCGTGGCGCCTTTTGCGCCGCACCTCGCCGAGGAGTTGTGGGAGCTGCTCGGCCATACGAAGAGCATCTTCACGGGCGCGAACTGGCCGGACTACGACCCCGACAAAACGATCGCGGACACCGTCGAGTTCATCGTGCAGGTCAACGGCAAGGTGCGCGCGCGCCTGCCCATGCCGCGCGGCATTACCGAGGAAGCTGCGCAGGCATCCGCGCTGGCCGACGAAAACGTGCGACGCTTCCTGGACGGCGACCGGGTACGCAAGGTCGTTTTCGTTCCGGACCGCTTGATCAACCTGGTCGTTGGCTGATCGCCGTCGTCGTCTCGCGCTGAATGATCTGTCGCCCTGGATCGTCCTGGTAATTGCGCTGGCCCTTACGCTGGGCACGGGCCTGTTCTTCTGGTATTACGCGCGCGACCGTGACGAGCTTCGTTTCCAGAACGCCGTCGAGAGCGCGGCCGACAACATCGTCGCCCGCCTCGACGTCTACCGCGCCGCGATACGCGGCACCGCGGCTCTCTTTGCGGCCAGCGAAGATGTCACGACGGACGAATTCCGCCGGTATGTGGCGCGCCTCGATATCCAGAACCGCTTCCCGGGCATTCAGGGAATCGGCTGGTCCGAGCGCATTGCTTATCTGCCGGACGACTCCATCGACGAACGACAGCGGATTCGTTTCCTGGAACCGCTGGACGCGCGCAATGCGGCCGCTATCGGTTACGACATGTACGCCGAGCGAACCCGCCGCGCGGCCATGGCCATGGCGCGCGACAGCGGCCGGCAGGTGATGTCCGGCAAGGTCGTGCTGGTCCAGGAGATCATCGGCCAGAAGCAGGCGGGCTTCCTCATTTATTCACCCATCTATCGGGGCGGCGCCATTCCGGGCAGCGTGCCGGACCGACGCGCCCGCCTGATAGGCTTTGCCTACAGCCCATTTCGCGCGGATGACCTCTTCCGCGGCACGTTCGGCACCGAGCGCCGGCCGCGCGTCAGCTTCAGTGTCTACGATGGCACGACCACCGATACCAGCAGCCTGCTGCACGCCTCGCCGCGCGCGGCCGGCCACCAGCCGGCGTTCAGGACGAGCCGGACGCTGCGTATTGCCGACCGCACCTGGACGGTCGTGTATGCCTCCGAGCCGTCATTCGAGCAGACCAGTGCGTCTCTGTTGTGGTTCATGGTGTTCATGGCGGCCGGCACGCTGGCCAGCTTCGGGCTGTTCCTGTTCTCGCTCGGACAGGCACGCGCCCGCGCCGAAGCCGAAGCCGCCAGCTCGGCCAAAAGCAATTTCCTGGCGGTCATGAGCCACGAGCTGCGGACGCCGCTCAACGCGATCGGTGGCTACGTCGATCTGATGGAGCTGAACATCGCGGGACCGACCACCGAGCAGCAGCGCGCGTACCTGCACCGCGTGCGACGCGCGCAGCAGCATCTGCTCGGCCTGATCAACAGCGTGCTGAATTACTCGAAGCTGCAGTCGAGCGCGGTGACCTATAACCTGACCCGCCTGAACGTCGGCAGCCTGGTGAGCGACATCGAGCAGCTGATGCTGCCGCAGCTCGAGCTGGCCGGGTTGCACTACGTCAATGAAGGCGGCCCGGTCACAGAAGTGAACGCGGACCGCGAAAAGGCCATGCAGGTGCTGCTCAACCTGATGTCCAACGCCGTCAAATTCACGGGCGAAGGCGGCCGCGTGAAGGTGGACTGGACGGTGGATGGCAGCTGCGTGTTCCTGCGCGTCGCCGATACCGGTATCGGCATTCCGGAAGACAAGCAGGAGAGCATCTTCGATCCCTTCATCCAGGTGGATAGCGACCTGACGCGCACCAAGCCGGGCACCGGCCTGGGTCTCGCGATTGCGCGCGAGCTCGCGCGCGGCATGCACGGCGACCTGACCGTCGCGAGCCGCCCGGGTGAAGGCAGCACGTTCACGCTGGTGCTGCGCCGTTAAACGAACGGCACCACTGCATCCCGTGCAGTGGTGCCGTTACCAGATATGCGCGAGGCTCGCGTCAGCGATCGCGATCCGAGTCGGACATGTCCGTCTGGATCTCGCCCACCTTCTTCTGAACCTTGCCCTTCACGCGGTCGATCTTGCCTTCCGCCTGCAACGAGCTGTCACCGGTCAGCCCGCCGGCTGCATCCTTGACGCGGCCCTTTAGGTCCTTACCGGTGCCTTCCAGCTCGTTTTCAGCGCCTTCCCGGCGCAGTTCATCGCGATCGGCCATTGTGTTTCTCCTGCTGAGGTTCCAACTCGGCATAGACAATAGCAAGCCCCGTTCCGGCGCGAAAAAGCCACGATCGGACCGCGGTTCCGCCGGCCGGGGCCGCACGCTGAAGGTCCCGCGCAACCGTATGTCGGCCGACGACGCGCCCACCAACACGCGCACGGTGCCGCTTTCCAGCGTCCACTTCCCGGCTACCGAGTCCCAGTACGCCAGCTGAGCCGCGGTCAGTGGAAAGCGGACTCGCTTCGTTTCGCCCGGCTGCAGCGTGATGCGCCGGAAGCCGCGCAATTCCTGGAGCGGCCGCTCGACCGCGGAGTTGACGTGCTGCACGTAAAGCTGCACGACCTCGTCGCCGGCACGTGCGCCGGTGTTTGCGACGTCGACGCTGACCTCGATCGTGTCGCCGTTTGCTACCGTGCCGCTGCTCACCGCGAGATTGCGATAGCCAAACGTCGTGTAACTCAAGCCGTGACCGAAGGGATACAGGGGCTGTCCGGTGAAGAAACGGTACGTGCGCCCTTTCATATGGTAGTCGGTGAACGCGGGCAGATCGTTGACATCGCGGTAGAACGTGACCGGCAAACGGCCGCCCGGGTTGTAATCGCCGAACAGCACGTCGGCGATCGCAGTGCCGCCCGCCTGCCCCGGATACCAGGCTTCCAGGATGGCAGGCACGTGCTGATCCGCCCAATTGACGGCCAGCGCGCTGCCGTTCAGGAGCACCAGGACCGTCGGCTTGCCGACCGCGACGACGCGCTCGAGCAGCCGCTGCTGTGCTGCGGGCAGCTCGAGCGTCGTGCGATCGCCGCCGCGGAAGCCGGCGATCCGGACATCCATTTCTTCGCCTTCCAGGCGCGGCGTGAGCCCGAGCACGAGCACGACCGCGTCGGCGTGGCGCGCCGCATCAATCGCTTCGGGCAGCAGATCCTCGGCCGGCGGCGCCCAAACCAGCTCGAGCTGCGCGTCGCCATAGCTCTCGATGCCCTCCACGCGAATGCGATAGCTGCGCCCCGCCTCGAGATTGATGATGGCGCCACTGCGCAGGCGCGGATCGCCGAACTCGTCGCGATAACCATACACCGAACGCACGACCAGGCTGTCGTTCAGGTAGAGCGCGAACTTCATGGTGCCGATCACGCCGAGCTGGTACGGACCACTGCGTGCCGGGCGCAGCACCCCGGTCCAGCGCACGGCGAAGCTGTCGGGATCGAGGCCGGCGCGCGGCGCGCGGTCGCGCCAGCTCGCATTGACCGTGGTATCCGCACTGCGCGCGGCGGGAGCGCCGCTGAAGGTCCGGCCCGCGAAGTATTCTGCCGTGAGGCTGCGCAGCACATGAGCGGGCACTGTCGTGAACGTCGGAAAGCTGTCGGCGAGCACCGAGCCGCGCGCGTGAACCACCCGCGTGCGCTGGCTCACGGCTTCGCGAATACCGCGCAGTGGGGTGACCGGATCGGCCGGCATGCCGTTGTAGTTGCCGAGCAGTATCATGGCATCGTCGGCGTTCGGGCCGATGACGGCGATGCTGCGCAAGTCCTTGCGCAGGGGCAGCACGCCGCCCTCGTTCTTCAGCAGCACCAGCGACTCCTGCGCAACCTGGCGCGCCAGCGCGCGATGCGCGGGCTGATCGAGCACACTGTAAGGAATCTGAGCATAGGGTACGCGCTCGGCCGGATCGAACATGCCGAGGCGCATGCGCGCGGTCATCAGCCGAGCGACCGCCGTATCGAGCTGCGCTTCCGTCACCAATCCCTGCTGTACGGCGGTCACGAGCTCCGGATATACGCGACCGCAGTCCAGATCGGTGCCCTGCTTCACGGCCAGCGCTGCGGCCGCGGGCGCGGTGGGGACGAGCTTGTGGTTGCGGTAGATGTCGTCGATGGCGCCGCAGTCCGATACGATGTAGCCGGGAAAGGCGTATTCGCCACGCAGGATATCACCGAGCAGCAGGCGGCTGGCGCAGGCAGCAGCGCCGAACACGCGATTGTAGGCGCACATCAGCGAATACGCGCCGCCCTCGCGCAGCGCGGTCTCGAAGTGCGGCAGGTAGCTCTCGCGCAGGTCGCGTTGATTGACTACCGCGTCGAATTCGTGCCGCTCGGGTTCCGGACCGCTGTGCACCGCGAAATGCTTGACCGTGGCGATCGTCTTGAAGTAGCGCGCGTCGCTGCCCTGCAGTCCGCGAATGAAAGGCACGGCCAGCCGCCCCGTGAGAAAGGGATCTTCGCCATAGGTTTCCTGCCCGCGTCCCCAGCGCGGATCACGGAACAGATTGATGTTCGGCGACCAGACCGTCAGCCCCTGGTAACGGAGACGCTTGCCCTGCCGGACATACTCGTGATGCTTCGCCCGAAATTCGTCGGACACCACGGTGGCCAGCTGGAAGATCAGACTGTCGTTCCAGGTGGCGGCCATGCCGATCGCCTGCGGGAACACGGTAGCCAGCCCGGCGCGCGCGACGCCGTGCAATCCCTCGTTCCACCAGTTGTATTCCGGCACGTGCAATCGCTCGATCGCGGCAGCTACATCGGTCATCTGCGATACTTTTTCCGGCAGCGTCATGCGGCTTACCAGGTCCTGCACGCGCTGAGGAAGCGGCGCGTCCGGATTCAGGTACGTCGGGGTCTGCGCGGCAGCGGTCAACGGGACGATGCCGGCGATCAGCAGCAGAGGGAGGCAGCGTGTTGCGTTCATCGGATGCCGAATCGATAGATGGTGGTGGAGCTGAACTCGTCACCCGGCCGCACGATCGCCGAGGGGAACGAAGGTTGATTCGGTGAATCGGGGAAATGCTGTGTCTCGAGACACAGTCCGCTGTACGGCTGATAACGCGTCCCGTGCTTCCCCGCCATGGGCTGCAGGAATTGTCCGGTGTAGAGCTGCATGCCCGGCTCGGTCGTCAACACCGTGAGCACGCGGCCACTCGCCGGTTCATACAGCTCGGCCGCTTCGCGCAGCCTGCCCGCATCACCGCGCAGCACGTAACAGTGATCGTATGCGGGAGCGCGGCCATCCAGCACGGCGCGCATGCGGGTGAAATCGAAGACCGAGCCGTGCACCGCGCGCTGCTCGCCCGTCGGTATCGAGGTGGCATCGACGGGTAGATAGCGATCGGCATTGACGCGCAGCTGGTGCTCGTGAATCGTGCCGTTGCCGGCGCCGGCCAGATTGAAGTAGGAATGCTGCGTCAGGCTGAGCGGCGTCGCTCGATCCGTGCGCGCGCGCCACGTAACGATCAACTCGTTCGCATCGCTCAGCGCGTAGACGACCTCGACATCCAGGTTGCCGGGGTAGCCGGCCTCCCCATCAGCACTGTGATACGAGAGCAGGGCGGCCGATCGTTCCGCGTGCAGTTGCCAGCTCACCGTGTGGAAGCCGGCCGGGCCGCCGTGCAAATGATTGGGCGGATCATTGACGGGCAGCTCATACGTGCGGCCGTCCAGTGTGAACCGCCCGCCGGCAATCCGGTTGGCGTAGCGTCCGATCGCCGCGCCGAGATAGAACAGGTCGCCGGTGTAAGAAGATAGATCATCG
>CBJLQC010000153.1:0-6315 GCA_966424955.1 uncultured bacterium
TCTTCACCAACGTGCACGGCGATTACCACAATCCGGGTGACGACTGGGACAAGATCGATGCTCCGGGTTTGCAGAAGGTCGGCGCGATCGTGACCCAGCTCGCTTCCCAAGTCGCCAACCAACAGACCGTGATCACTTTGCAGAAGGGTGCCGGCAAACCGCCCGCACCCGCCGGCTCCAGCAGCGGCGGCTACGGCGCGTACCTCGGCACAGTCCCCGACTTCACGCCCGCGAAATACGGCGTGAAGCTGAGCGGCGTGCGTGAGAATTCACCTGCGCAACAAGCTGGACTCCTGTCCGGCGATGTCATCGTTCGTATGGATCAAAAGGAAATCGCGGATCTGCAGGCGATGACCGACGTACTGCGCACGAAGAAGCCTGGTGATCCTCTGGAGATCGTCGTACAGAGAGATGGAAAAGAGGTCGCGCTCCGCGCTACGCTAGGACGGCGTTAGCGGACCTCGTCACGAGCGGCGTTCGTTGTGCATTGGCGTTTCATGAAAGGAGATGGCAAGATGAGGGCGATGTCACTCGCGCTCGACCAGCTTCTTTACGGTGATTTTACCTAGCCGAAATGTCCTCGAGCGCGAGTGACATCGCCCTCATCTTGCCATCTCTTTCATGATCGTGGGCGAGCGACGTACATGATCAGGCGATGATGACCGCTGTGGATAATCCTGTGGATGAATTGTTGACAAATCTGAATCACTGTGTAGAAACAGCCGCGATTTTGTGGACAAATGGCCACCGATTGTGGAGAAGCGAAGGTTTCCCGCACGTGGCCCGAAAGACTTGCACGACAACAACATAGCCATTAGCTTTCAGCCAGAAGTTGTGAGCTGGCGGTCACTATGCTCACGGCTTCGCCGACCCGCGAGCCGCGCAAGCGGCGGAGAAATGAACAAGCGGGAAGGCAGTTCGTCGGAAGTTCGGAAACCGACGAACCGGCTGCGAGGTCGCTGGTCGCAGCTAGTAGCCCCAGAGCTCCGGGGCGCCTGACTCACGGACCGCGTGAGAAGGGTTGAGGGAAGCGCTCTGGTCACCACACGAAGGTGGCAACCGAACTCGAGAGTGATCCCGCCAGCGGAAAGGTGAGTCCCCAGCCACGACGTGTCGTGGCTGGGGACTTCTTGCTTTCCCCACCCTTTTGTTCACAAATTGTTATCTCTCCTCATTATTCCCGCGTTTCCTGAACACGAAAATCGGAGTATCGGTGCGATCCGAGAAAATGGCCGGTCCTGCCGGACCCGTATCCGAGTTGTATGCGGTGACCCTGGACCAGCGATACCGCTCGCTGTTCGAGGAGTCGCGCGATGCGGTGTACATCACTGCGCATGACGGGCGCTTCCTGGACGTCAACCGCTCGTTCCTGGAGATGTTCGGATTTCGTCGTGACGAGCTGCTGCGCCGGAATGCGATGGAATTGTACGCCGACGTCGCGGATCGCTACCGTTTTCAGCGCGAGGTCGAGCGGTACGGCTCGGTGCGCGACTACGAAGTGCGTCTGCGGCGCCGCGACGGGACAGTGGTACACGCGCTATTGAGCGCGGCGGCGTTTCGAGGCGACGATGGTGAAGTCCTGTGGTACCAGGGCATCATCCATGACTTCAGCGCGCGCAAGGAAGCCGAGGACGCGCTGGCGCGCTCGGAGCATTTCGCGCGCACCATCGTATCGAGCGTGGGCGAAGGGGTCGTTGTTTACGATCGCGAACTGCGCTACCAGGTCTGGAACCGCTTCATGGAGGAGATGACCGGTCTGAAAGCGGAGCAGGTCGTTGGCGAGTACGCGCTCGATTCGTTCCCGCATCTGCGCGAGTACGGGATCGACACGCTGCTGAAGCGCGCGCTGGCCGGCGAGCGCGTCCAATCGGACGACACACCGTATCGGGTTCCACAAACCGGTCGCGACGGATGGGTCACGGCCTATTACACCCCGCACATTGCACCCGGCGGCGAAATTATTGGCGTGGTCGCCGTCATTCATGATGTGACCGAGCGCAAGCACGCGGAAGAGCAGCTGTTGCACAACGCGTTTCACGATTCCCTCACCGGCCTGCCCAATCGCGCGCTTTTCCTGGACCGCCTCGAGCGCTTGATCAGGCATGTGCACCGCCATCCGGAATACACGTTTGCCGTTCTGTTCCTCGATCTCGACCGCTTCAAGGTGGTCAACGACAGTCTGGGCCACGGCGTCGGGGACGATCTGCTGATCGCCATCGGCCATCGCCTGGAAGCATGCCTGCGGGAAGGCGACTCCGTGGCGCGGCTGGGCGGCGATGAATTCGCGATCCTGCTGGACGACGTGAAAGACATCAACGAAGCCACACGCGTCGCCGACCGTATCGAGCGGGAGCTGGCCACGCCGTTCTTCCTGCGCGGCCATGAAGTGTTCACCACGACCAGCGTGGGCATTGCGCTCAGCTCGTTGAGTTACAGCAAGCCGGGCGATCTGCTGCGAGACGCGGACACCGCGATGTATCGCGCCAAGTCGGGCGGGCGTGGCCGCTACGAAGTATTCGACCGCGCCATGCACCTGGAGGCCGTCGAGCAGCTCAAGATCGAGACAGATCTGCGGCGCGCGGCGGAACGCAACGAACTGCTGCTCCATTACCAGCCCATTATTTCACTGGAAAACAGTGAGCTGGTCGGCTTTGAATCACTCGTGCGCTGGCAACATCCGCGGCACGGTCTGTTGCAGCCCGCTGATTTCATCCCGTTGGCGGAGGAGACCGGGATGATCGTGCCGATCGGCTGGTGGGTGCTGCGGGAAGCATGCACGCAGATGAAGAAATGGCTGGATGCCTACCCGCAACAGCAGGATCTGACGGTGAGCGTGAATCTTTCGAGCCGGCAATTCACGCAGCCGGATCTGGTCGAGCAGATCGACTCGGTCCTGCGGGAGACGGGTTGCCCGGCCCGCGCGTTGAAGCTGGAGATCACCGAAAGCGTGATCATGCACGACGCGCCGCAGGCCGCATCGATGCTGCACGCGCTCAAGGCGCGCGGTATCGGTCTTTGCATCGACGACTTCGGTACGGGGTACTCGTCGCTCAGCTACCTGAACAGCTTTCCCATCGACACGCTGAAGATCGATCGGTCCTTCGTAGCGCGGGTGGACGAAGATGGCAGCAGCATCGAGCTGATCGAAACCATTGTCGCGCTCAGCCGCATCCTGGGTATGAGCGCGGTAGCGGAGGGCGTGGAAACGCCGGAACAGCTGGAGCTGGTCCGGCGTCTCGGCTCGCAATACGCACAGGGTTTCTTTTTCGCAGTGCCGCTCGACGTGGCCGCAGTCGAGAAAATGCTCAGCGAAGGACCGGACTGGTGATTACGGGACCAGCTTGCGCACGGTACCGTCCGCGCTGAGGATGTACAGCTCGCCCGCTGCGTCCACACCAAATGATGTGACACTTCCCAGCGAGCCAACCTCCCAGACCCGATGTTCGGTGGCCGTGCCACCGACCAGCCGAAAGCTCTTCAGCCAGCCGGCGCAATAGTCGGAATAGAAGTAATGACCGGCAATGCCCGTGATGGCGCTGCCGCGATAAACGTGGCCGCCGGTCACCGCGCACCCCACATCCCCGTTGGCGTACTCGTGCACGGGCGGCCGCAAGCCGGACTGGTCGCACGTGCCGGCGATGTAGCAGTGCGCGCCCTCCATGATCCGCCAACCATAATTCAAACCGCTCTCGGCGGCGGATACGGCATTGATCTCTTCCCAGCTGCCCTGCCCCACGTCCGCGATGTACAGCATGTCCTCGGCGAAGTCGAAAGAGAAGCGCCATGGGTTGCGCAATCCGGACGCCCATATCTCGGGGCGGAACTGGGTCGAGCCGGCGTACGGATTGTCGGGCGGAATCGCGTATGGATCGCCGGTGTTCACGTCGATCCGCAGGAGGTCACCCAACAGGGTGGTGCGGTCCTGACCATGGTTCTGCGGGTCGCCACCGCCGCCGCCATCCCCCATGCCGATGTAGAGCATGCCATCCTCGCCGAACGCGAGCTGGCCGCCGTTGTGATTGCTGAATGGCTGCGCCACGGTGATGATCAGCTTGCCACTGGCCGGATCCGCCGCATTGGGATCGCTGGTGCTGACGTGGTAGCGCTCGACGCGCGTATCGCCGTTGAGGTCCGTGTAATTCACGAAGAAGAACCCGTTCGTGCCGTAGTTCGGATGGAAGGCGACGCTGAGCAGGCCGCGTTCCCCACCCGAACCAACCCGACCCGTGATGTCGAGGAAGGGCGTGCCGAGAAGCTGTCCGTTTTCCACGATACGGATGCGGCCGGGCTGCTCCACGATAAACAATCTGGAATCGTTAGCAGGAGCGCTCAGGTGCACGGGACTGCTCAGGCCGGTCGCAATGGTTTGCACGCGCAGGTTCCCGGGTTGCGGCACGACCGGCGGCGACGTATTCCCATCGCAGGCGGTGAATAGCAAAATGAATATGGGCGAATATCTCATGGCTCCCTTTCTGCGGCCTCGTTGGCATGATGCGCTCCGGCCCGCGCGGGGCCCGGATGGGCGAAAGACCCTCGGAGTGTGCAATTGATAGCAGGCACGAGCTTACGCGAGCAAATCACGGAAATCGCCGAAGCGGCGGGCGCCGCCGCGCTGGGCGTGGGGTTCTATGATTTCAGGCACCGAAACGAGTGGAGCTACCATGGGGACCGATGGTTCCACGCGGCCAGCACCATCAAGGTGCCGGTGCTGCTGGGCGTATTCGCCGCCATCGAACACGGCGGCATAACGGAGTTCTCACGGATCCATGTGCGCAACCGCTTTTATAGCATCGTAGATGGCTCGCCGTTCCGCATCGACAGCAGTCGGGACAGCACACCCGAAGTACACGAGGCCATCGGCACCACGTTGCAGGTCCGCGAACTGGCCCGTCACATGATCGTGACCAGCAGTAACCTGGCCACGAACCTCCTGATCGACATCGTCGGCATCGAGCGCATTCAGCAGACACTGCGCGAGCTGGGGTTGGCGGACGGCATCGACTTCAAGCGGGGGGTCGAAGACAACCTGGCCTGGGAGCAGGATATCAACAACCGGGTGACCGCGGTGGGACTGCTGAAGGCGCTGCGCATGATTGCGGAAGAGCAGGCGTTTTCACCGGCAGCGTCGCAGCACATGCTGGACATATTGCACGGGCAGGAGTTCAAGCGCGGTATTCCGGCCGGGCTGCCTACCGAAGCGCGCGTGGCACACAAGACCGGCGAGATTTCGACGGTCGCGCATGATGCCGGGATCGTCTATCTGCCGGACCGCGAGCCCTACGTGCTGGTCGTGCTGACCGAGTGGCAACCCAATTCGACCGGGCGGCAGGACACCATCGCCCGCATCTCACGCGCGGTTTACCAGCACGTTACCGAAGGAGATGGCGCCGGTGAGTAACGACGCAGCCCTCCCCCTCCCGGTCGTGGATGCCCGGGCGCTCGACGCGCGGCATCAGGATGTGCTCATGCCGGACCGGATGCTGCGCGATGCGCAGGGCCGACTGCGGCGGCTGCCTCGTTTCTTCTACGAGGTCGATTCCTGGCAGACGGCACAAGCCGTCGAGCTGAGCGAGCATTTTTCGCTGTGGGAGTTCCTGACCGTCGATGTACGCGAGTCTGAGCCGCTGCGCACGTTCCCGCGGTACGTACCGTGCGCAGTTACCGCCCTCGCGGCGCATTTGGAACTGCTGCGCGAGGCCGCAGGCACGTTCATTCACATCGCAGCGAATGGCGGGTATCGGTCGCCGAGGCATGCCCTGACCGCGGGCGCTTCGCGCCACTGCTGGGGTACGGCCGCGAATATTTACCGCATCGGCGACGACTATCTCGACACGCAGGAGAAGATCGAGCGCTACGCGCGGCTGGCCGAGAAGCGAGTTCCAGGTGTTTGGATCCGTCCTTACGGCCACGAGAAGAGCTTTGCCGACGATCATCTGCACTTGGATCTCGGCTATATGCTGGTCGTTCCGCAGGAAGCACCGTCGGAACAGGCCTGCGGAGACCATGAATCCGGATAGTAGACGTACATGGGTGCGAAAAAGGGTAATGGTGGAGAGCGACGGTTCGCGCAGGACCAGCTGCAGCTCGCAGCCATGGGACTGGAAGCCGAGTTCTCTGTTTTCATAGACGAAGAGCAGGTCAAGCCGGAAGACGTTTTCCACGATCCGCGGACCTTCCTGGGCCGGAATCTCATGCACCGGCGTGGCACATCCTACCATCTGCCGACGGGCGGTGCCGTTTATTTCGACACGGGTGTCATCGAGATTGCGACCCCGGTCATCGAGATCGAGAAAGGGTGTGCGGCACGCGCCGGCC
>CBJLQC010000154.1:0-6310 GCA_966424955.1 uncultured bacterium
CTGGAAAGCGGCAGGCCACCATACTGCCGCACGCTCGACAACGCCTCGCGGGCGACTTTCAGCTCGAGCGTCAACAGGCTGCGCAGCTGCGCATCGCGATTCTGCTCCACGACGAAGTTGATTTCGTGCGTGTTGATGAAGCGCTCGACGTCGTCGCCAAACGGAAAGCCGCGTACGCGCAGGTAATCCACCGCCAGCCCCTGCTCGGCCAGCGCGTCCACGGCCTCGAGCACCGCGGCATGGCACCCGCCGATGGAGATGATGCCGACGCGCGCGCCGTCGCGGCGGTAGATGGCGGGCGCCGGCACGGCGTCCCGCGCGCCGTCGATCTTGCGCGCCAGCCGCTCCATCACTTCCAGGTATTCGTTGGAGTCTTCGGTATAGGCGCCGTATTTGTTGTGGCCGGAGCCGCGCGTGAAGTAGGCGCCCTTCGGGTGCGAGCCGGGCAGCGTGCGGGCGCAGACGCCATCGCTGTCCACCTCGAGATAGCGGTAGAATGCCTGCATCTGCTCCAGCTGCTGGGCACTGAGCACGCGCCCGCGGTCCGGGCGGTAGCTGTCATCCCAGCGCAGGCGCGGCACGCGCCAGTCGTTCATGCCGATGTCGAGATCCGACAGCACGAACACCGGCGTCTGAAAGTGCTCCGCCAGGTCGAAGGCCTGCACCGCAAAGTCGAAACATTCGGCCGGATCGCATGGGAACAGCACGATGTGCCGGGTGTCGCCATGCGATGCGTAGGCCGCCAGCAGCAGGTCGCCCTGCTGCGTGCGCGTCGGCATGCCGGTCGAGGGGCCCGTGCGCTGCACATCGAAAAAGACGGCCGGAACCTCGGCGTAATAGGCCAGCCCGATGAACTCGCTCATCAGCGAGATGCCGGGGCCGGCGGTCGGCGTGAAGGCGCGCGCGCCCGCCCAGGCGGCGCCAATCACGACGCCGGCCGCGGCCAGCTCGTCTTCCGCCTGCACGACCATATACCGTCCGTGGCCGCTTTTCTCATCCGTGCGGAAGCGCGCGCACAACCCGCGGAACGCATCCATGAGCGAGGTGGCGGGGGTGATCGGATACCAGGCGCCCACCGTCGCGCCCGCGTAGACACAGCCCAGTGCGGCGGCGGTGTTGCCGTCGATGAGGATGTAGTCGTCCGGTGCCGCCATCGGCTGCAAATGGAAGGGCAGGGGGCAGCTGACGTGCGCGCGGATGTAATCGTAGCCGATGCGCACCGCGCGCTGATTGGAATCCATGAGCGACTGCTTGGCGCCGTACTGCTCCTGCAACAGCGCCGTGAGGATGTCCATGTCCAGGTCGAGCAGGGCGGCCAGCGCGCCGACGTACGCAATGTTCTTCATGAGCAGCCGCTCGCGCACGCCCGTGAATGCCTGGTTGCACAGCTGGGCCAGCGGAATGCCGATGAAATGCACATCCGCGCGCTGCAACGCGGCGCCCAGCGGCCAGCTCGAATCGTAAATCAGGTAACCGCCGGGCTGCAGCTCGGCGATGTCGCGCTGGTAGGTCGCGGCGTTCATTGCGACCAGCAGGTCGAATTGCGCGCGCCGCGCGGTGTGCCCGCGGTGCTGGACCCGGATCTCGTACCAGGTGGGCAGCCCCTGGATGTTGGAGGGGAAGATGTTCTTGCCCGATACCGGGATGCCCATGCGGAAAATGGCCTGCATGAGCAGCGCATTCGCGCTGGCCGAGCCCGTGCCGTTCACGGTGGCGATCTTGAACGCGAAGTCGTTGATCTTCATGTCAGGCCCTGCAGCACGGGCAACGCGCGCGCGCCCTGGCCGGCGTAGGTGATCTGCAGGTCGAACTTGCGCATGTCCCACGCGGCCGTCGGGCAGCGCTCGGCGCACAAGCCGCAGTGGATGCAGAGATCCTCGTCCTTGACCATGACGCGCGCCGACTGCTTGAGCGGATCGGACACGTAAAGCGGCTGCGTCGGATGCAGGCGCGGCGCGGTCAATCGCTCTTCCAGCGGCCGGTCACCGGCTTCCGCATAGGCGATGGTCAGACAGTCAACCGGGCAGATGTCGATGCACGCGTCGCACTCGATGCAGAGCGGCGCCGTGAAATGCGTTTGCACGTCGCAGTTCAGACATCGCTGCACTTCCGTGGCGGCCTGCTCCGCATCGAAGCCCAGCTCCACCTCGCGATCGAGCTGCGCCAGCCGCGCCACCAGCTCGACGTGTTGCATCTTCACGCGCGCGGCCGGGCTGTAGGCGTTGCTGTAGCTCCACTCGTACATGCCCATCTTCTGGCTGGCCAGCGTCATCCCCCAGGGCGGCCGGTCGGTCACCGGCACACCGTGGCAGTAGTTGTGGATGGAGATGGCCGCCTGGTGGCCGTGCTCGACCGCCCAGATGATGTTCTCGGGTCCCCACGCCGCATCACCACCGAAGAACACACCGGGCAGCGTGCTCTGCAGCGTCGCCTTGTCGACGATCGGCATATCCCATTCGCCGAACTGCAAACCAATGTCACGCTCGATCCACGGAAAGGCGTTCTCCTGGCCGATCGCCAGGATGACATCATCGCAGGGAATGACGACCGTATCGTTGTTTTGCGTACGCTCGAACTCCATCCCGACCAGCGTGTCGTGCTCGATCACAAAACGTTTGGGGATGTGATGCTCGACGATCTCGACCTGCTCTTCTTCCGCGTCTTCCAGCTCCCAGGCCGAGGCCTTGAAGTGCTGGCGGCCGCGGCGCGCCATCACCTTCACATCCCGGCCGCCCACCCGCTTGGCCGTGCGACAGCAATCCATGGCGGTATTGCCCACGCCGATGATCAGCACACGCTCGCCGATCGATGTGATGTGTCCGAAATGCACGTTGGCCAGCCTTTCGATGCCGATATGGATGCGCGGGCTGTCGTGGCGCCCCGGGACGTCGAGGTCCTTGCCTTTGGGCGCGCCACTGCCGACGAAGACGGCGTCGAATCCCTGCCGCAGCAGCCAGTCCAGGCTCTGCACCGGTGTGTTGTAGCGAATATCGACGCCCATGCCGAGGATCGTGTCGATCTCCTCGTCCAGCACCGCGGCCGGCAGCCGAAACGACGGGATGTTGACGCGCATCAGCCCACCGGGGCGCGCCAGCTGCTCGAAGATCGTGACCCGGTAGCCGAGCGGCATCAGATCGTTCGCCACCGTGAGCGACGCCGGGCCGGCACCGATACAGGCAACGCGCTTCCCGTTCTTTTCAGTCGGAATCCGGGGCAGGCGATCCGCGATGTCGCCTCGTTGATCGGCGGCCACGCGTTTCAGGCGACAGATCGCGACCGGCTTGCCGTCCACACGCGCGCGCCGGCAGGCCGGCTCGCACGGCCGGTCGCACGTGCGGCCCAGGATGCCCGGAAACACGTTCGACTCGCGATTCAGCATGTACGCGTCGGTGAAGCGTCCCTGGGCAATCAGGCGGATGTATTCCGGCACATTGGTGTGCGCCGGGCACGCCCATTGGCAATCCACCACGCGGTGGTAGTAGGCGGGGTTGTTGACGTCCGTGGGCCGCATCAGCCGACCTCGTCGATGGTGGGGGGCAGTCCAAAGATGTAATCGCGGCCGATTTCACGCCACTGCCCATGTACCCCTACTGGAGTGTTAGCTTGTGTCGCCGGTTTGCGGCTGAAGCGACCACCACCAGAAAATCATGGCACGAACGATCTTCGATCCCGCGCACCGGGATGCGCTGCTGGAGCGGCTCGGCCGGCTGCAGCCCGATGCAAAAGCGCGCTGGGGCAAGCTGACGGCGCACCGCATGGTGTGTGACCTCGCCGACGCCGTCCGCGTCGAGCTCGGCGAGATTCCCGCCCGCCGGAAACAGGGTCCGCTCGCGCACCCGATGGTGCGCTGGCTGGTCGCCTACGTCATCCCCTTTCCAAAAGGAAAAGCGGAGACCGCGCCCGAGATGCTGACCACGCAGCCGGCCGACTGGCCGTCCGACCTGGCCGCCGTGCAGCAGCAGCTGCGTGCCGCCGCACAGCGCGGCCCGCATGGTGAGTGGGCAGCTCACCCGGCCTTCGGCGATACCCCGGGCAAGTTGCGAGGCGTATTCATTCACAAGCATTTCGATCACCACCTGCGGCAATTCGGAGTGTGACTGCATGTTGCGTCGAATGATGATCTGCTGTACCGCGCTGATGGGTTGGCTGGGAATGCCGGACGGCGCCGCAGCCCAGACGGCGGCTGCACGCGAACCAGCCGTCGAGCACTGGGACACACGCATGCTCGATTCGCTCGCTGCCGTGCTGGCTTCGAACGGCGATCTGGCAGCCGAGTTCAACCGCTCGGGCCCGTTCGTGCACCTGCTGTTGCGGCGGACCGCCCAAGCCGAAGCCGAGCTGCACGCAGCGGAGATCGACCTCGTGCACATCCGCTCGGGGCGCGCGCGCCTGACCACGGGCGGCGCGCTCGGAGGCGAGCGCAGGGAGGTGTCGCCGGGCGAATGGCGCGCGACGTCGATCGACGGCGGCACCAGCAGGGAAGTCGGACCCGGCGACGTCCTCATGATCCCGAGCGGTGTGCCGCACCTCTGGGAGCCGGTCGGCGCCGAGGCTTTTGTTTACGTAATCGTCAAGGTGCCGGCGCCACCCGGCCGCCGCTGACGCATGCAGTCCGTCGTAGTCTGCGGATTCGAGAATTTCTGGGCACAATCCCATTTCAGCGCTCTGCGCTCATTATCGAGGATGCACGCATATGGATGACGCCCCGGCCATCTCACGCCGCCACGCGCTTCAATCCGTCGCTACTGCAGCCGCAGCAGTTGCCCTGATGCCACGCACCGCGGTTACGGCGGTGCGGCCCGCACCGCGCAGCCGGTCCAGCGCGCCAACTCCACTGGCCAGCCTCGCTGACTTTGAGAAGGCCGCGCGCGAGAAGATGACGGCGATGGCTTATGAATATGTATCCGGCGGCGCAGGCGATGAGCACACTCTTGCCTGGAACCAGAACGCCTATAGTGAAATCAAGCTACGCACGCGCGTACTTGTCGACGTATCGCGCATTGATACCTCGCTCCGCCTGTTCGGCCAGGAGTTCGCGCATCCCATCCTGCTGGCACCCACTGCGTATCACAAGCTCATAGATCCCGACGGTGAAATGGCGACCGCGCGCGGCGCGGCCGCGGCTGCCGCCACCATGATTGTGAGTTCGTTTGCGACCGTGAAGATCGAAGACGTCGCGGCCTCGACGTCGGCACCGTTGTGGTTTCAGTTGTATGTGCAGCGGGATCGAGGGTTCACGCGGGCACTCGTGGAGCGAGCGCAGGGTGCTGGTTGCAAAGCGCTGTGCCTCACGGTCGACACGCCCGTGCTCGGCGCGCGAAACCGCGAGACCCGAATCGGGTTCAACCTGCCGGCTGGATTGAGGCGCGCCAATCTCGAGGGTCTGCCAGGCATTTCGGCAAGTGCCGCCCACCGTCCTAAGGAAGGCGCGATTTACACGGCGGTACTCGAGCCACGGCTCACCTGGAAAGATGTGCAATGGCTGCGTGGCTTTGCGAAGGTGCCGGTGCTGGTGAAGGGAGTGCTGGATCCGGATGATGCCAAACGCGCGGTCGAGGCCGGCGTTGCGGGATTGATTGTGTCGAATCACGGAGCAAGGAACCTCGATACGGTGCCCGCCACGGTCACGGCGCTGCCGCGCGTGGCCGATGCAGTGGCAGCGCGAATTCCCATCCTCGTGGATGGTGGTATCCGGCGTGGCACCGACGTACTGAAAGCGCTGGCGCTGGGCGCTTCGGCAGTCGCCGTCGGCAGGCCGTATCTGTATGGTCTGGCGGTCGACGGTGCGGCGGGTGTCAGCCGTGTCGTGCAAATCCTGCGGACCGAGCTCGAGATGGCGATGGCGCTCACCGGACGTACCTCGCTGGATGCCATCGATCGCACCGTACTTTGGGCCTGACGAGTTCCGGTCACCGTTGGCACTCGCTGAGCTTTCGGCTCAGGGGGGCCTACCATCGTCATGCTTGCGATGCGGGGCCTGCCGCAATCTATATTGATTATCCAGCCATCTCCCCGTCCCCGAGAGGTTTTATGGCCAGTCTGGAGCCACGTGTTTAAGACGCTGCGCAGCTTTAGCCGCATCGTGGACTATCAGACCGTACTCGTTGCCTCCGCGGCCATGCTGGCGACCTTCGTCGCCTACCGGCTGGGCTGGGCCATGCAGCTGCCCGAAGGCCTGATCGCGATCGCCATCATCTTCCCGCTCGGCTTTGCCATCAATGCGGCGTTCAATCGCCGGGAGAAAGTCCTGGAAGCGTATGCCTCGCTGAAGGGCGCGGCCGTCATGTTGTACTTTCAGCATCGCGACTGG
>CBJLQC010000155.1:0-6310 GCA_966424955.1 uncultured bacterium
AATCGGCGGGCGGTGGCGGGGGCCGGCGCGGGCGCGAGCCCACGGCGGGTGCAAAATCGGGCCGGGCGAGCGCGCGGCGAACCCCCACGTGCGGGCCTGGCCCGTAGTTGTACCCGAAGCGGGCCCGCACTCGCGCCGCCCCCCGCCACCACCCGCAGTTTCTTGCTGCTGATTTTGCCGCGAGCCTGCCCTCATGAGATAATTCCCCGCGCGGCAGCTCAATGAGCCCTTTTCTGAAACGACCGGATATTGACCGAGACCATCCAGTTCGGGACCCTGGCATTCACCTCGCTCCTGGCGATCCTCAATCCGCTGAGCGCGGTGCCCGTGTTCCTGGCCATGACCGCCCACTACGATCCCGGCCATCGCGCGGCCACGCTGCGACGCGCGATCCTTACCGCGTTCCTGGTCATGGTCGCCTTCTCGCTGCTCGGCGCGTTCATCCTGCGCTTTTTCGGGATCACGACCTACGCCTTCCAGATTGCCGGCGGCATCATCTTCTTCGGCATTGGGTGGGACATGCTGCACGCCCGGCGGTCGCGCGTCAAAACCACGGAAGAAGAAGAGACCGAAGGCGCCGCGCGCGAGGACATTGGCATTATTCCGCTGGGTCTGCCGTCCCTGGCCGGGCCGGGCACCATCACCACGGTGATCGCACTCGATTCACAGGCCGAAACGCTGGCCCAGAGCGCAAGCATCTACGTGGCGATCGTCGCCGTATGCCTGATCGCGTGGGTCGTCCTCGCCGCCGCCCCCTTCGTAACCCGCAAGCTCGGGCAAACCGGCATGAACGTCTTTACCCGCATCATGGGCCTGCTGGTGATGGTCATCGGCGCGCAGTTCGTGATCAACGGCGTGACTGTAGTTGGCCGTAACATCTTTAGAGGCTGAACGTCACAAAGCACTACATCAGGGGGCATGAGAGACCGAAAACGCCTCACGAAAACGCCTCACGAAAACGCCTCACGAAAACGCCTCTCAACGCATCTCGTACACCTTCGCAACCCGCGTCGCAACGCCTTCCAGATCCTTGGGCACCTGGAGCGTAAACTCCGCGACCTCGGCGAGTCCGCGCGTCTCGAAGTATGTGCGTCCTGCGTCGGCGACCAGCACGCGTGCACCGTCCGCCCTCGCCCGCTCGAGCAGCGCGCGCTGTTTCGGAGCGGTGCGGCGCTCGTAGGCGAGGTCGCTGCACAGCACGATGTCGTAACCGGTCACGTGGCGCGGCTGCTCGGTCAGGTCTTCGCCCAGGAAGTCGATGTAGAGCCGCTGACGGCGCGCCGCGATGCGCGCTACGGCCAGGGCCCACGGGTCCACGTCGTTGGCGACGACGCGCAGGGCATCCGCGTGCGCGGCCGCCAATGCGGTCACGCCGCCGCCGCTGCCGATGTCGAGCACGCGCTGGCCCAGGAACTCGTTCGCGTGGTCGAGCACCACGCGGGCGAGCGCGACACCCGCCGCCCAGGGATATGCCCAGAAGGGCGCCGGCAGATGGCAGCCCGCGACCTGCTCCGCGGCTTCCCACACCTGTACCAGCGATGTGCCCTGGAACGCCATGATTTCCGGGCATAGCGGCACGGCTGCCAGCGGCGCGTATTGATCGAGCAGACGTTCCAGGATGTGATCGGCCGGCGGATCGACGAACACTACACGCCGGCGCGGCCGTGCCGCTCGTGCAGGCCGGCGGCAATGTGGCGGGCAAAGCCCATGATGGTGAGCGACGGATCTACCGAGATGGATGTCGGCACCGCCGCGCCGTCGGCTACATACAGGTTGCGCACGCGGTGTGCTTCGCCGGTCGGACCGGCAAACGTATCGCGCTGGTCGGTGCCGATCGGCGCCGTGCCGAGAAAGTGACTGCCGGCTGTGAACTGCGCGTTCGGCTGCACCGAGCGGAGCGTAATTTTGTGCTGGATGTCGGATTCGTTGCGCACGATCGTGCCGTAGATGTCGGGGATCCAGACATCGCGCGCTCCCGCCGCCAGGAAGATGCGCGCCGCGTTCTTGAGGTAATCGACGGCCTTGAGCTGATCCACGCCGCGCACGCGGAATTCCGTGCGCCGGTAGCCCGCCTCGTCGATGTAGATGCGGCCCGGATTGTCCTCGTCGATCACCGACATCGTGGAGCCCAGATGACGGTACCGCTTCATCCGCTCGGTATGTGCCGCGCCCGCCTCGCTCAGCAGCACCGCCATGATGCCGGGCGACTGATGGCTGGACAACATGATGTACCCGCCGCCCTGGTAGCGGCCGCGCGCGTCCGTGCGCACCTGTCGCCATTCGTGCACGGCGTACGCGCACGGGATGCCGGTCTGGTTGTCGATGTCACGCCCGAAATCGGCGAACACGAAATAGTGCGGGTTCATGTAGAACCGGCGGCCGGCCACGTCGCGCGGAAAATTGCGCAGCAGCAGTTCGGCCGTGCCGATCGCGCCGCCCGCCAGGACCACGACATCGGCAGCGACGCGGAAGCGCGCGCGCCGGGCGTCGGTCTGGCGATCGACGAGCTGCCCTGCTACACCCACGGCGCGCCCGTTTTCGACGATGATCTCATCGACGCGCGCATCGCTGATGACGCGTCCGCCCCGCTTCGAGATGCGCGGTATCGTGGTGATCAGCTGCGATGACTTGCGATTGTAGGCACACCCGAACTGCGTCCAGCCGCAGGAGATACAGTCCACCCGCGCGGTCGGCACCGCGTGCCCCTCCACGCCCAGCGCCTCGCAGCCTTTCTGCACGAGCCGGTTGTTCTCGTTGAACAGTTCCGGCCCGGCGATGTGAATGCCCAGCTCTTTTTCGATGATGTCCCAATGCGGATTCAATGCGTCGGGCGCGAACCAGTCGATGCCCGTCTTCGCCCGCCAGCGGGCCAGACGATCAGGTGGCGTGCGGAACGAGTCGCCCCAGTAGTGCACCGTGCAGCCGCCGACCGCTTCCGCATAATTCAGGAAAATGGAATTGTCCGCGGTCGAGTCGAGACCGCGCCGGCCGTTGAAGTCGGCCATCGCATCTTCTTCGCGCTGGCTGAAATCTTCCGCGCGGTAGAAGCCGCCCTTCTCGACCATGACGACGTTCCAGCCGCGTTCGGCCAGGTAGGCGCCCAGCGTGCCGCCACCCGAGCCGGTGCCGACGATGACCACATCGGCTCGTTCGTGCAGATCGCCGGAAAATCGAGTGCCCTGGATGATCACGCGATGTCTCCGAAATCGACCGGCTTGATCGGCATGGTCATGCGCTCCGGCCATGGTCCCGCGAACCGCGTGATGCTGCGTGTCGCGTCGTCGATATACGCGAAGTAATAGACGAAGCCCTTGAGCGCCTGGTACGCGGCACGGCGCAGCTGAAAGCGGCTGTCGCGCCAGGTCAGCATATAGCCCAGCCGCTGCGAGGGCGCGAGCTGTGTGAAACGGCGCATGCGTCCGCCCAGTGGCGTGAGGTGCTCCGTCAGGTTCAGCACGGTCTTCATGTCCGTGCGGATCGGCTCGCCCACCCAGGCCAGCTCCTGGTCGATGCGTTTGGCGACGGTCGTAGCCGACACCGGCACGCCGATCAGCAGCGCCTCTGCTGCCGCGCGCGCGACTGCATACTCCTTTGGCGTGAGTGCTTTCAAATCGGTATTGTCGCGCGTGGCCTGCGGGTAGGTGCGCGCGCAACCGGCCGGCAGAAGCGCGGCGACGGCAATGGCGGCGCCGCCACCTGCGCTCGCGCGCAGGAATCCCCGCCGGCTCAGAGCTGCGGCCGAGCCGGCGAACGGGAGCAGCGGAGAAGAGCTATCCATGCCGTCGCCAATATAGGTGTTTCCGGTGCCGCGCCGAAAATACGGCGGGCGCGCATCGGTTTCCCCGTCACCGTCGCCGCCCTAAGTTGTCGGAAATGCACGCAATCCGCTTCCACTATCGCCCCGTCCGCTACCTCTGGACGCGGTTCGTGGCAGCGCGCCATCCGGCGCTGGCTCTGGGTGCATCCGGATGCATCGGGTGGGACGACGTCGAGCCGCCCGCGTTGCCGGGCCCCGACTGGGTGCGCGTGCGCACCACGCTGAGCGGCATCTGCGGCTCGGATCTTTCGGCCATCACCGCGAACGATTCTTTCACGCTCGAACCGTTCGGCGCCTACCCGTTCACGTTTGGCCACGAAAACGTGGGCGTGATCGAGGAGGCGGGCAGCGCGGCGCCGGGATTCACGGCCGGTCAGCGGGTCATCGTCAACCCGATGCTCGCCTGCCGGCAGCGCGGCTTGTCGCCGGAATGCGCTGCCTGCGCGCGCGGCGAGTATGGTCTCTGCCGCCGCACGCGTGAAGGTATTGTCGGCACCGGCCCGATGATTGGATACTGCCCAACGGTGGGCGGCGGCTGGTCGCGGTATTTCGTTGCGCATCACACGCAGCTGCATGATGCGAGCGGGCTCGACGATGAGGTGGCCGTGCTGGCGGATCCGTTTGCTTCATCGCTCCGGCCGGTACTGCTGCACCCCCCGCGTGCAGGGGACCAGGTGCTGGTCGTCGGTGCCGGCAGCATCGGCGTGCTCACCGTGAAGGCCCTGCGACTGGCCGGCTGGCAGGGTGAGATCAGCGTCCTGGGCCGCTACGGCTTCCAGCTGGAGCAGGCGGAGCAGGCCGGCGCGACGCGGGTGTTCCGCGCCCGCGACGAGGTCTACCGCTGGGCCGGCGATCTGCCGGGCGCCGTCGCATACCGACCGACGCTCGCGCCGCGCTTCGTGGAAGGCGGGCCTTCGCTGGTCTATGACACGGTCGGCTCGGCCACCTCGATCGCGGATGCGCTGGCCCTCACGCGCGAGGGCGGTCGCATCGTGCTGGTCGGCGCGGCTGCGCGGGTTGCCGTGGACTGGACCCGTGTCTGGTATCGCCAGCTCAGCATTGCCGGTGTATTCGCGTACGGCCATGCGCCGGTCGGTAACGCGCAGCGCGACATCTACGACGTCGCCGTCGAGATGCTGCGTCGCGACGATTTCGGCGGGCTGAAGCTGGTCACTCACATTTACCCGTTGGAGGAGTATCGTGCCGCACTCACAGCCGCTCTCGACAAAAAGGGCCACCGCTCCATCAAGGTCGGCTTCCGACCTGGAGATTGAGCGCGCCGCCGATGGCGGCTTTCACGGCCCGAGTGAGGCGCTGAGCGCTTACACGAACGACCCGTTCGACGGCTACTTCGGCGAGCGCAGCGTGGCCGAGCTGCTGGCGGCTGACGCATTGCTCGATACGCCCAACGTGCACCGCTGGTTCGAGCTGTTCGCGGCCGGCCTGCCGCAGTCGCTGTACACCTACCAGCTGCCGCTCTCGCGCAAGGCTGGTCCGAACAGCGCTGCGCTCGGCGCCGAGCTGGTCATGTTCTCGTCATACAGTTACCTCGGCCTGATCGGCCATCCGCGCATCGGCGCAGCCGTCCAGCGCGCGGTCGAGCAGTACGGTACTTCCACGGGCGGCGTGCGGCTGCTCACCGGCACACTGGCATTGCATCACGAGCTGGAGCGCGAGCTGGCGGAGTTTCTCGGCCAGGAAGGCGCCGCCGTCTTTTCTTCCGGTTACGATGCCAACATTGCCGCCATCACGGCGCTGTTCGGACAGGGCGATCTCGCGTTGCTAGACCAGTACGCGCACCAGAGCATCGTGGATGGCGTGCGCATGGCCGGCTGCGAGCTGCGCCGCTTCCGCCACAACGACATGGAAGATCTCGAGCGGCGGCTCCGCCAGGCGAAAAACCGCGGCGCGCAGCGGGTCCTCATTGCTGTCGATTCCGTGTTCAGCATGGATGGCGACGAGGTGCCGCTCGCGCGCGTCGTGGAATTGAAGCAGAAGTACGGCGCGTTCCTGCTGGTCGATGAAGCGCACTCCATCGGCGCCATCGGCCGCAGCGGGCGCGGCGTCTGCGAACAGCAGAACATCAATCCGCGCGACGTCGACATTCTGACCGGCTCGCTCTCGAAGGCGATTCCGTCATCGGGCGGATTCGTGGCCGGCTCGCGCGGCTTGCGGATCTACATTCAGCACGGCTCCGCCCCGTACATGTTTTCCGCTGCGCTCACGCCGGCCAACACGGCCGCGATCCTGGAGACGATTCGCATCCTGCGCGAAGAGCCCGAGCACATGGAGCGCCTGCGCGCGAACACCGTCAAGCTGCGCGAAGGGCTCAGCCGGCTGGGACTGCCCACCACGAATTCGACCACCCCCGTGATCCCCGTCCTGCTCGGCGACGAATGGCGTGCCTACCGCTGGGCCCGGCAGCTGCTCGAGCGCGGCATCTTCGTCTCGGCCGTAGTCTATCCCGCCGTGTCCCCGGGGATGGCGCGCCTG
>CBJLQC010000156.1:0-6303 GCA_966424955.1 uncultured bacterium
CAGTAAAACCTCGTTGCCGTTGTCAACCCACTTGAGCACCTGGTGCAGCGGCAGGGCATCAAGGACATCATTGTCGTGGTGCTGCCCACCGAGCGCGCCATGATTCACCTGGACATGGTCTGGACGATGATCGACCGCGAGCATTGCGTGGTTTCGCCGCCCAGCTTCATCGGCCCCACGCGCTTTCCGGTGCTGCACTATCACGCCGGACGCCAGGGCATGCGTGAGATGCCCAATTTGTTCGCGGCGCTGCGCGAGGTGGGCTTGCCGCTCGAGCCGATCCTGTGCGGCGGTCAGCGCCGCACGCTCCAGGAGCGCGAGCAGTGGTCGAGCGGCTGCAACTTCGTGGCGGTGCGTCCCGGTCTGCTGCTCGGCTATTCGCGCAACGAGCATACGTACGCGGAGCTGGAACGGGAGGCCGGTTACCGTATCGTGGACGGCCTCGAGTTCCTGACCGGCGAGGCCCATATCGAAGATCGCGAGAACGCGGTCATCACTTTCGAAGGCGCGGAGCTGGTGCGCGGCGGAGGCGGTGCGCGCTGTATGACGATGCCGATCCGGCGCGAGGACATCTGGTGATGTCTCCCGAGCTGGCCGCGCTGTTCGACATCGACCGATCGGATCCGTCTACCGGCATCAAGATCTCGCTCAAGAAAACGACGCCGGAAACGCGGCCGGCGTCTGCCGCCGAGCTGCCGCTGGCGGAAGTCGATGCCACGCGTTCGGCGTTTACGTATACCCCGGGCGCGGTGCACATCGTCAACGGCCGCGTGGTTCGTGAGAGCCGCCATGCCGAGTCGCCGTACTACGGCTGGGCGCCGATCACCGGTCCGGCGGAAATCGAGATCGAGCACAGGAAGGCGGGCGGGCGGAAGCACCAGGAGCCGGCCGTCGCGCTGGACACGCTGGAATATGCGGTTGTCGATGTCGAAACGACCGGCAGCGGTCAGCGCAACGGCCACCGCATAACGGAGATCGCGATTGTGCGGCTCGATGCCGCGGGCCGCAAGCTGGGCGAATTCGCCACGCTCGTGAATCCGGGCCGCTCCATCCCGCCCGAGATCACCCGGCTCACCAACATCGACACGGACATGGTGTGTGAAGCGCCGCGCTTCGAGGATGTGGCGCACGAAGTCCGCGCGCTGCTGGCCGGCCGTGTCTTCGTCGCGCACAATGCGGCGTTCGATTGGGGTTTTGTTCACGGCGAACTGGTGCGCACTACCGGCCGGCCACTGCTTGGGAAGCGGCTGTGCACGGTCCGGCTGGCGCGCAAGATCGTGCCGGAGGTGCGGCGCCGTTCGCTGGATGCGCTCAGCTACTTCTTCGACGTCCACAACGAAGCGCGCCACCGTGCGTATGGCGACGCGCGCGCGACTGCGCTGATCTTCCGGCGCTTGCTCGAAAGGGTGCGCGACCGGGAGATCGAGAGCTGGCAGGCGCTCGACCGTTTCGTGCGCGCGCCCAGGAAGAAGCCCAGGCGCAGTGCGCTGCCCACGCCGATGGAGGACGTGTGATGGCCACGCGCAAGCTCGGTCGCTTCACCCTGCATACACTGGATGGCGGCTCGCAGAAGCTGGATGGCGGCGCGATGTTCGGCGTGGTGCCCAAGCCGCTGTGGGAAAAGCGCATTCCAGCCGACGAGCGCAACCGCATACCGCTGGCCATGCGTTGCCTGCTGGTGGAGACGCCCGACGCGCTGGTGCTCATCGACAACGGTGCCGGCAACAAGGAAGACCCGAAGTTCATGGATATTTACGGTATCCAGAACGCCGGGTCGCCGACCGTGCTGGAAGATTCGCTGCGTGCGCTCGGTTTCGGACCGGACGATGTCGACATCATGATCGACACGCACCTGCACTTCGATCATGCGGGCGGCAATACCGTGCGCGCGGAAGATGGCGCGGTGCGCCTGAGCTATCCGCGGGCCGAATACATCGTGCAGCGCGGCGAGTTCGAGTGGGCGCATCGCCGCAATGAGCGCATCCAGGCCAGTTATCTGCCCCACAATTTCGATCCGGTGGCGGAGGCCGGGCGCTTTCGTTTCGTGGCCGGCGAAACCGAGATCCTGCCCGGCGTCGTCGTGCGTCCCACGCCCGGCCACACCCCGCATCACCAATCGGTGGTGATCCGTTCCGAGGACGAAACCGCGTGTTTCCTCGCGGACGTCATCCCGACGGCCGCGCACCTGCCGTTGCCCTGGATCATGGGCTACGACGTCGAGCCGCTGGTCACGCTCGAGAGCAAGCGTGCCTTGCTCGCGCAAGCCCGCCAGGAACAGTGGCTCCTGATTTTCGAGCACGACCCGGTCGTCGGTTGGGGGTATTTAACAGAGGATGAGAAGCGGCCGGCCGTTTCCGCGGTCTAGCCACTGGTACCGGCAACCCGTAATCTGAATGAACGAATCATATGAAGAATAGCAAGCTGGATCCGCGCCATACGCCGGTGATCGTCAGCGGCGCGCGCACACCGATCGGCAAATTCCTGGGCGGTTTGTCCAGTCTGAGTGCGCCGCAGCTGGGCGCGATTGCCATTCGCGCGGCGCTCGACCGCGCGCGGCTCGACCGCGCCGACATCGACGACGTCATTCTCGGCAACGTGGTAACCGCGGGGCTCGGGCAGGCGCCCGCGCGCCAGGCCGCGCTGCACGGCGGCGTGCCCGACACGGTCGGCGCGATGACCGTGAGTCGCGTTTGCGGCTCCGGATTGCAGGCGGTCATGCTGGCAGCCCAGGCCATTCGTGCGGGCGACGCACGGGTCATCGTCGCGGGCGGGATGGAGTCCATGTCGAATGCGCCGTACTACCTGCGTGGGATGCGCAACGGCGTGAAGTTCGGCAATCAGGAAATCATTGATGGCCTGATCCATGACGGCTTGTGGTGCGCTTTCGAGTCGTGTCACATGGGCGGGCACGCGGAATACACCGCGCACAAGGCGGGCATCACGCGCCGGGACGCCGACGAGTACGCCGTCGAATCACACCGGCGCGCCGCGCAGGCGATCGACAGTGGCGCGTTCGAGATGGAGATAGTGCCGGTCGAAATCGCGTCGCGCAAAGGCGCTGTGGTCATCGATACGGACGAGCCGGTGCGGCGGGACACCAACGCGGAAGCGCTGGGTGCGCTCAAGCCCGCTTTCCCGAAGGATGCGCCCAAGGAGCTGAAGGAGCTGGTCGTGACGGCTGGCAATGCACCCGGCCTCAATGATGGTGCGGCCGCGTTGCTGGTGACCAGTGAAGCGTACGCGCAAGAGCACGGTCTGAACATGCTGGGCCGCGTGAACGCCTATGCGACCGGCGCAGTCGCTCCGCGTGACGTTTTCTTCGCGCCCGTGCGCGCGGTGCAGAACGTCATGAAGAAGGAAGGCCGGAGCATCCAGGACTACGATCTGATCGAGGCCAATGAGGCGTTCGCCGTGCAGGCGCTCGCGGACGGGCGCGCGCTGGGCTGGGATTGGGATCGGGTAAACGTCAACGGCGGAGCTATTGCGCTCGGTCACCCGATCGGCGCTTCGGGAGCGCGCGTGCTGGTGACGCTGCTGCACGCTTTGCATGCGCGTGACAAGGAACGCGGACTCGCGACACTCTGCCTCGGTGGCGGCGACGCCGTGGCGCTTAGCGTCGAACGC
This sequence comes from uncultured bacterium, assembly GCA_966424955.1. Lineage (GTDB taxonomy): Bacteria > Gemmatimonadota > Gemmatimonadetes > Longimicrobiales > RSA9 > CBJLQC01. Next base: position 3,625 of record CBJLQC010000156.1, read on the forward strand.
GTCTGATAACCAGGGCGCCCTTGGCCAAGGCCGAGGGCGCTTCTATTTGCTACGTTGAAACGACTGCGCAGCCTCGCGTTACTGGTCCTGTTCCTCGCGATTTACTTCGCGATAGTAGCGGTCGCGGCCGCGCTGGTACCGCGACAGGGCATGCTCGCCAGCACGCTGGTCGTGCTCATCGCAGCCGTGCTCGTGGGGTCGTTTCTGCTCGTCGTGGTCGAACGTCGGCCGTGGCGCGAGCTCGGGCTGGCGCTGCGGCCGCAAACCGGGCGCGAGCTGTTGGTCGGCTGGCTGCTGCCCTGCGCCGCGCTGCTGCTCGTTGCGCTAGTGCTGCTGTCGACCGGCAGCCTGACCTACGGCGCCGACAGCGGCACGTGGCCCGGCTGGTTATGGGGAAGCGCGCAGCTGTTGCTGGCGCTCGCTATCCCGGCTGCCGCGGAAGAAGCGCTGTTCCGTGGCTATCCGTTCCAGAAGCTGGTGGCCGCGCTGGGGCCGGTGTTCGCGACGTTGTTGGCCAGCGCCGGGTTCGCGTGGGCGCACCGCCACAATCCCAGCGTGGGCACCTTCGCGCTGGTCAACATCTTTGTGGCCGGCGTAATGCTGTCGATCGCCTATCTGCGCACGCGCAGCCTCTGGTTCGCGACGGCGGTGCATCTGGGTTGGAACTGGCAGATGGCGGGACCGCTCGATCTGCCGGTGAGCGGGCTGGAGCTGTTCGACGCACCACTGTACGAGCCGCGCGACCTGGGCACGCCCTGGCTGACGGGCGGCGCGTTCGGACCGGAGGGCGGCGCGGCCGGCCTGGTGGCACTGCTGCTGCTCACGGCCGCGGTGTGGTTTTACACAAGACGAAAATACGAGAGCAATGAGTGATATCAGGAAGGTGGCGGTGGTGGGCGGCGGTACCATGGGCAACGGCATTGCCCATGTGTTTGCGCAGTACGACCATGAAGTGACGTTGATCGATGTCGACGACGCCCGCTGCCAGGCGGCCCGTCAGACGATTGCCGGCAATCTCGATCGCCAGGTCAAAAAGGGAACGCTCACACAGGACGCCCGCGACGCGACGCTCGATCGGTTGCAGACCGCCAGCGCGCGCAGCGCGGCGGCCGGCGCGCAGCTCGTCATTGAAGCCGTGCCCGAGAGCCTGCAGCTCAAGACTGAAGTGCTGCGCGATCTCGACCGCATCGCTCCCGACGCCATCCTCGCCTCCAACACGTCATCGATCTCCATCACGGCGCTGGCCGGCAGTGTGTCGCACCCCGATCGGTTCATCGGTATGCATTTCATGAATCCCGTGCCGGTCATGAAACTGGTCGAAGTGATTCGCGGCCTGCAGACCTCCGATGAAACGTTGCAGCTGGTCATGGCCCTGGCGCACAAGCTCGAGAAGACGCCAGTCGAGGTGCACGACTTCGCCGGCTTCGTCTCGAACCGGGTGCTCATGCCCATGATCAATGAGGCGATCTTCTGCCTGATGGAGGGCGTGGCCAGGCCGGAGGCGATCGACACGGTCATGAAGCTGGGCATGAATCACCCGATGGGGCCACTGGCGCTGGCCGACCTGATCGGCCTGGACACCTGCCTCTCGATCATGGAAGTGCTGCAGCGCGACCTGGGTGATGACAAGTACCGGCCCTGTCCGTTGCTGCGCAACTACGTGGCCGCGCAATGGCTCGGTCGTAAAACCGGACGCGGCTTCTACGTCTACCATTGATGGATAGCATGGCAACTGAACAGATCCTCGAGATCAGGCAGCTGGCGCGGCAATTCGCGGAGGCGGAGCTGCGCCCGCACGTCGAGCAGTGGGATCACGATGCCCGGCTCGATCCGCATCTGCTGGCACAGCTCGCGGAGCTCGGATTTTTCGGAATGCTGATCCCGGAATCGCACGGCGGCATGGAGTTCGATTTGCCGACGTACGTTTCTGCGCTGGAAGAGCTGGCCTGGGGCGAGCCCGCAGCCGCGCTCATTGTGGCGACCTGCAATCATGTCGCGCGCACCATCGTGCAGCATGGGACCGACGCGCAGAAGCGGCAGTGGCTGGAGCCCATGGCGGGTGGCGCGGTCGTGTCCTGCGTCGCCGTATCCGAAGCCGCTGCGGGCGCCGATCTGCAGGCCATGGAAGCGCAGGCGGAGCGCGTGGGTGAGGATTGGGTCATCAGCGGTGCGAAGGCGTGGGTGAGCAACGGCCGCGCGGCCCAGCTCGCACTGGTCATGGCCCGCACCGGGAAGGAAGCATTGAGCGGCTTCCTGGTGCCCACCGACAGCGCGGGCTATCGCGTCGGTGAGCGCGCCACCACCATGGGGCTGCGACCGCTCGAGATCGTCGATGTGAGCCTCGAACGCGTGCGCGTCTCGAGCGATGCCGAATTGCAGTTTCCGCTGCCCCGCGTGCAGCAAACGCTGGGCGTGGCGGCCGTGGCCGTCGGTATCGCGCAGGCGGCGCTCGATCACGCCGTCGGTTATGCCGACGTGCGCGAGCAGTTTCAGACGCGGCTGCGTGATTTCGAGGGCGTGCAGTTCAAGCTCGCGGAAATGGCAACCCGCGTGGCGGCGGCGCGCGCCCTGCTCATGCGCGCCGCGGAAGACCCCACCGAGCAAAACCGCGCGATGGCGAAGTACCTGGCCAGCGAGTACTGCGCGGAGGTCACGCAGGACTCGTTCCGCATCCACGGC
>CBJLQC010000157.1:0-6284 GCA_966424955.1 uncultured bacterium
GGGCTGCTCCAGGTTCCGGTGGACGTCGTTGGACAGCGCTTTCAGCGGCGAGACATAAACGACCCGCACGCCGGCACCAGCAACGGAACGATTGCCTAAACGATCGAGCGCGTAGAGGAATGCCGCCAGCGTCTTGCCGCTGCCGGTCGGCGCGATGAGCAATGCGTGCTCGCCCGCGGCAATACGCTCCCAGCCCTGCAGCTGCACCGGGGTGGGCGCGGCAAAAGCATGCTCGAACCAGCGGCGGGTTGCACTGCTGAAGTAATTCAGATCGGCCACGCGGATAGTACCCTTCAACCAGCAAATCCCGCCCCATTCTAGGCGAATAGGGTGCCGGCCGCCCGGCCGCGGAGGCCGGCAGGCGTCAGGACTGGCGTTCGGCCCGCAGGAGGGCGGCGGCGGCGCGTACGGTCGCGCGCGCGAGATGCGCCACCGTTAATGGGCCTATGTTGCCGTATTGCTTCAACAGGATACCGACGCGTTCGTCCGCGCCTGCGGGCAGCCAGCCGTGCGGACGCGGCGGCAGGTAGTAGCCGGCGTCGAGGATGACCGGCAGCCAGGCGACATCGGACCATGCCTCGGCGGGCGGCAGCACGTCGCCCAGCACGAGCGCGTCGGCCTCGCGCAAAATGCCGCGCAAATCCCGCGCATCCGGCGGCGCGACCCGGGCCCGCGCGCCACCGCGCTCCAGCAACGTTTGCAGGGCGCGCGCGAAGGGATCTTCTGCTCCGCACACAACGATCTTCAGCCCGGCCACCGAGCCGAGCGCATCCTGCAGCAAGCTCATGGCGGCCTGCGGCGCGACCGGCCGGAATGGTGTGCGGCCCGCCCGGAACTCCGCTTCCGCTGTGCTGCCCGAGCAGTCGATGTCCTTGCGAGGCGCCAGCGCGTCCGCGGCTGCCTGTCCATCGATTTGCGCTGGCAGGGGAAACTGCAGGAAGATAGCGTCGACGTCGTTATGGACGTTCAACGCGGCCACTTCGGACGCCACCTCCGCTGTCGTTGCGCCGTCGCTCAGCCAGGCCGGCTGAATACGTAATGCGACGTCGGCCAGCAGGCGCTCCTTGATTTGCACGAAGCGCCGGCTGGCCGGATCCGTTCCCGCCACAATGGCGAGCGTGGGTTCGCGTCCCAACTCGCGCGCGACGACACGGGCGCGCGCGAGCGTTCGCGCAATCACTGCGTGCGACAGCTCTCGCCCGCGCGCAACACTCCGCATCTATCTGACTACCAGCTTGCCCTTCATGTTGGGATGATACACGCAAAGGAATTCCTGGCCACCCTTGCGTTTGGCAATCGTGATAGCCCGCCCGTGCGCTGCGATGTTACCCGAGTCCCAGCTCTTGTCGTTGGCGGTCGCCGTGTGCGGCACGATATCGCGGTTCTCCCAGACAATGGTGTCACCAACCGCCACCTCGATAACAGTGGGCTTGAACTTGAACAGCTCGATCGTCACCGTGTGACGCCTGGCCGGCGCGCCGCCCAGCGCCAGGATCAGGGACATCAATAGCGAGAGTGGCATCTACTTCAGTTCCGCCTGCAGCTTGCGTGCATGCTCGAGGTGCGCGATGAGCGCCGGCCGCACTCCCACGATCGTCGCCTTCAGCTCGGCATTGCTGGCATTCGGGATCAACACCTTGTCCACGGCGTCGATCACGGCCTGGTGGTATTCCACTTCGTGCTGGATATACGCACGGTCGAATTCCGCCCCCGACTTCGTCAGCAGCTGCTCCCGGAACGCCGCCGCGTCCGCGCGCAGCTTCTTGCTGACATCATTTTCCGCCGGTGTGACCTTCAGCTTAGCCACCAGCTCGCCCGCCGCCTGGTTCACCGCCCGGTGATCCGTACCCATCGTCTTGCCGAACTGCTTGACCGCCGGGTTCGCGGCGCGCTCGGCCGCCAAGTCGCCGATTTCCGCATCGATCGCATTCGCCGCCACCACGATGGCCGCGATCTGCGCATCGTTCGGCCCGGCCGCCTTCGTGGTCTGCGCGACGGCCGTCGCCGCGCCCGCCAGGGCCAGGGAAACTGTAACTAGCGCAACAACTTCCGCATTCCGCCTCATGTCTCACCCTTCCTTGAAGTGTCCATGAAGACAGCATACGGCGCCTTTTACACTTTGTCAAATGTTTTATTGACAAAGTGTGGAAGGTGGCTCTCGGCCGCGACCACTTCCCCGTAGCAGACTCAGTCCGGGCCCATCCGTGAGGCGATCGGGATCGCCATCAGGGCGTTGCCGCTGAAGCGCCAGCGGTGCGCGAGCGCGACGTCGCCCAGATACGGCTCGGCGGCGTATACGCCGGCCATGTCGTTGTAGCTCTTGAACGCCGCCAGCCGCTCGGCCGGTACGAAGACGAGTCTGACGGACGAATACGGTGATACCGGCAGACGGAGTCGGGCGGTCGCACCCGGCCCGGCCCATCCGACGCGAAGCATGCTTCCGCCGGTCGCCGCATATACATGCACCGGCGACGTTGACGCGTTCTCGAACTCGAGCAGCGGCTCCGGTCCTGAAGGGTTGGCAGCGTGCATGCCGCACGACGCCAGCACCACGACTGCCGAGAGTGTCAGGATGCGCATTGCATGTTCGTGCAGAGTCGGCTTCGGAGAGAGAATCCCCTGGGACATAGGTTGGCTTCCGGTTTAGGGGTTGCCTCGCGCTGGGATGCGCTAACGGATTAGACACGACGTGCTGATGAGTCGTTGCCAGGTCGGGGACTGGTTGCATGCCTGGAGTTGCGGTTAAACAAAAAAGGCGCACCGGATGCATCCGGTGCGGCTTTTTGCGGTCCGGTCTGTAGCCTAGTGCAGCAGATACTTCAGGCCGAGCTGTAGCTGCCAGCGGGAGTAGATGCCCGGATCGTCAATGTACGTTTCTGCCGGGCCAACGAAATTGAAGACGGGCTCCCCGCTGTTGTCGAAACGCACCAGCCTGAGCGGCGAGGTGGCCGCGGGATCGGCGACTTTGCGCACGCCCCACTTCGAGCTCAACAGGTTGGCTACGTTTAGTATATCCACGTTCAGCTGAATCGTTTGCGGCTGCGCCAGTGCGTCGAACCTGAAGTCCTGCAATATCCGCAAGTCAATGTTGCTGTACCACGGGTTTACGCCGCCGAAGCGCTGTGAGATTTCGCCGCGGTGCTTGCGCAGGTAGTTGTCCTGCTCGATGAATGCGTTGAGGCGCGTCCACTGCTCGCCCGCCGAGATGGTCTGACCATTACTGGTGTAAGCTTCCAGGTTGATTTCGCTTTGCGTGCGCGGGACGTAGATGAGATCGTTGCCGCCCTGGCCATCACCGTTTACGTCCCCTGCATAGATGAAGGAATAGCGGTTGCCGCCCGCACCGGCGAAGCGATTGCCTTCCGCGACCTCGAGGAACAGGCCGAAATTGGTGGCCAGCGCATTCGACCACTGCTTGCTGTAGGTCGCGGCCGCGATCACGCGGTGACGGTGGCCGAACTCCGAGTAAGAGAGTTCCGGATTGTTCGGATCGCCCTGCACCGGCTGGTTCTGCCACAGCACGCTCGCGATCTCGGTCGACTTCAAGCGGTTCTTGGCTTCCGTGAACGTGTAGGCGACCATCGCCTGGGCGTTGGTGGCGAAATTCTTTCGCAGCTGCCCGGTCAGGCTGAGGTTGTGGCCGTCACTCGAGTTGTCGATGACGTAGATGCCGGCGGCTCCGTCCGGATTTAGCTCATTCGCGCCAAAGCCGCCGTAATAAGGCCGCCCGTCGGCCAGCGTGCGCGTCTGCGGCACGAGGTCCGCGTTACGCATGAACACCGCATTCAGATCCTTGCCGTAGATTACCTCCAGCGTCCCGCTCATCTGCCAGGGCAGCTTGCGATCGACCGCCAGGTTGGACGTCCACACCTGCGGCCACTTGAAGTCGTCGACCATCGCGTTCAAATCGAAGGACTGCTGCAGGATCGCATCATCGGACGTCTTGATTTGGTCGACTCCGGTATTGAACGGGCTCCACAAATTCGGGTTGGCCCCCGGATTGGAAATCACGTTGCCCACCCACACGAACGGCACGCGTCCGGTGAAAATGCCGGTGCCGCCACGCAGCTGCGTGGAGCGATCGCCGGTGACGTCCCAGTTGAAGCCAATGCGCGGCGAGAACATCGGCGTGGCCCCCGGCAAGTGGCTCTGATCGACGACCTCAGTGGCGCGGTTTTCGTCCAGCGCGGTCAGCCCGCGCGAGAACGGGTTGTCCACCGGGTCCGTGAAATACATCGGGATGTCCACGCGCAAACCGTAAGTCAGTGTCAGGTTACGCGTAGCGAGAAATTCGTCCTGCGCGTAGAAGGCGAGCTGCCCGACGTCGATGGTTTCCCCCTTGTACGGCCCCGTGCCGATCATGGCGCGGAAGTCGATCTGATTGGGATTCGCCGGATCGGTTTTCTGCATGAACTCCTGCACGGAATCGAAGGTCGAGCCGATCCCCGTCTCATCCGGCAGGAAGAAGACGCCGTGCCGGAATATGTTGAAGGAGTTGAAGAAGCTGAAATACTCGAAGTTCGCGCCCACCGTGAAAACGTGCTGGCCGCGGAAGAAGCTCAGGTTGTTGGTGAATTGCAACACATCCTGATCGAGGATGTTGTGTATCGAGAAAGGCTCGTGACCCAGCGTCGTGAACTGCACGCCGCCTTCCCCGATGTCGATGGTGGGGAAGTCTTCGCTGAAGGGCTCGCGAAAATCACGGAAGCGGTTGTAGCTGGCGAAGAACCGGTTCGCCAGGCGGGAACTGCGGCTGTTCAGCTCGAGCGCGAAGGAATGCAGCTCGTTGTTGATACGATATCCGGAGTTCTGGAAGGGCAGACTGCTGGTGTTCGGACCGCGTCCCGTGTTGTTGAAGCTGAGCACGAAAGGATGCGGCGGCAGATCCCGGCTCGCGTTCAACATGTTGTAGCGGAAAGTAAAGGTATGGGCTTCGCTCAGGTTGCCGTCCAGCCGGACCAGCAGCTTGTCGTTGTTGGTTTCATGCACGAAGCCGTCGTAGTCGCCGGGATCGTAGTCGTAGGCCGAGATCATGCGCTGCCGGATCTGATCGAGCACGACCGCACTGGCGCGCGACTCGCCGAAGTCCACACCCCCGCCACGATTGGCGACGAAGTTCGTGCCCGGATCGTCGCGCCGCTCCAGCTCGCCATTCACGAACAGGAACCACTTGTTCTTCTTGAGCGGTCCGCTCAGCGTAAAACCGGATTGGGTGAAGCCGAGATCGGGATTGGCAATCACATCGGCGCCGCGCACCTTGTTGCCGATAAAGCTCTCGTTGCGGCCGAAGCCGTACAGCGAAAGCGTGAAATCGTTGGTGCCGCTCTTGGTAACCGTATTGATGTTGGCGCCGGTGAAACCGCCCTCGCGCACATCGAACGGCGCCAGCGAAACCTGTACCTGCTCCACCGCTTCGTAGGGCACCGGCTCCGCGGCTGCCTGCCCGCCCGGCGCGGGATCGTCCAGACCGAACGGATTGTTGAAGTAGGAGCCGTCCAGCGAAATATTGTTGTATAGCCAGTTACGGCCGCCGAACGAGAAGTTGCCATCGTTGCGCGGATCCAGTCTGACCACGTCACGCGTGCTGCGCTTGATCGACGGCAGTTGCGCCACCTCGCGGGCATCCAGATACGTGGCCGCGCCCGTGCGCGCGCTGCTGAAGACTTCATCCGCCGTCGCTTCCACCGCTCTGACCTCGATGGCTGCCACCTTCAGGGCAAAGTCCAGCCGCGCCGCCTGTCCCAGCTGCAGCATGGGCTCTTCTTTGGTGTCCGTCTGATAACCGATCAGCTGCACCGTCACGCGGTACGGCCCGCCCACCCGCATGTTGGGGATCGCATACGTTCCGCCGGCCCGCACCAGCGCACTGTACGTCGTACCACTCGGAACGTGCACCGCCCTGACCAGTGCCCCCGGTAGGGGAGCCCCGTTCTCATCGAGGACGAACCCATTCATCGCAGATGTAGTGACACCTTGTGCGTGGATACTGCCGGCGCACAGGACCAACAGGCCGCCGAGACACACTAGGCCGCGCCAGCGCATGATGCGGGTGGACATGTGAACGCTCCGGGAATGAAAGGAGTTGGGAAGAAGCGCCCTATGATGCGACGGGCTCGTCGGCTGGGCAACACAGTTGTCGGACCCTCGTGCGCATTGTCACAGGACCGGCGGCGAAAAAAGAATGCGACCGTCGCGCGTGGAGCGCACCGGTCGCAATCGGGGCAGATTCATGGGCCTGGGTAGAGTTGAACTACCGACCTCACGCTTATCAGGCGTGCGCTCTA
>CBJLQC010000158.1:0-6230 GCA_966424955.1 uncultured bacterium
GCGTCGCAGCAACGAATGCACGCACACCGTCAGCGCGCCCGAGTCGACCAGGTAGCGCCCGATGAGGAACTCCTCGCCCAGGTGGCGCACTGGCTTCGCAGAAGGCCGTACCGCTACCCGCTGCGCGCTTCATTTCCCGTGACCCGCGGCCTGCGATCCGCGCCGGCGCCCGCGGACCCGCCGCGTCACTGACCTTCCCTGAAAATCAGCTCCACGAGCACGGTGCCCACGATACCGAGCCCGGCCGGCGAAGCATTGGCCAGGTTGTCTTCGCGGGTATGCCAGGGCGGGTCGCAGCAGTCGATGATGTTGGCCGTGCGGATGCCGGCCTGGTTGAGCGGCACGTGGTCGTCGCCGATGGCGCCCATGTTGGTGCGCGGGAAGTAGGCGGCATAGCCCAGCTCCTCGGCCAGCCCCCACACGCGCTGGACGACTTCAGGCGCCATGCGCTGGGAGGTGTCTTCGATGCCGAAGCGGGGCGTCTGGTCGCCCACCATATCGACCAGCACCGCGTAGAGCGGGCGGTAGCTGCCCGCATTGGTGGCGAAATACTTGGCGCCCAAGTACATGTCGGGCTCGTCGGGACCGTAGTCTTCGCCGTCGACGAACAGCAGATCCACGCCGATACCGGGCTTATGCTGCTTCAGGATATTGGCGATCTCGAGCAGCACGGCGGTGCCGCTGCCGCCATCGTTGGCACCGGGGATCGGCTGGCTGCGCGCGGCCTCATCCGCATCGTAATCCGCGGTGGGCCGCGTGTCCCAGTGCGTGAGCAGGAGGATGCGCTCGCTCGCCTGCGGATTGAAGCGCGCGATCACGTTGGTCAGCGCGAGCTGCTTCCCGGACACCGTGTGCGTGTGCGTGAACGGTTGCAGCTCCACGGTATCGGCGCGGGTGCGCAGGTAATCGACCATCCACTGCAGCTGCTGCGCATGCCCGGGCGTACCGGGCACGCGCGGGCCGAAGCCCACCTGCGTACGGACGTGCGCGAACGCGGCGTCCGCCGAGAACGGCGGACCTTGCCGGTCCACGGTCTGGTTGTTGTTGGTATCGCCGCCGGTGGACGGACAACCGGTCAGCACGAACACTATGATGGGGAGTAGCAAAGCTCGCATTAACGAATGCCGGCCGGCATGCGCCCGGGGGCGGCCGGGGCATGGCCTACGTTCAGGTTGAATTCACCGAACAGGCCGAGCTGGAACTGACTCTGGCCGCGGCGAACGCCGACGTAATCTTGGCGCCCCGTGTAACTCATCTGCAAGCCGACCGTCATTTCCGATATGAAGGTGTCGAGCGTGAAGTTCAGGGTACGGTTGCGGAAGTCGATGAAGGGAACGCAATCCGTGGCCTCGGCCGTATCGCCCGCCTGGCGGAAACGGCACTGCGTGCTCGTGTTCTGGAGCAGTGACAGCGATGCGCGGATCGGCTGCTTGATCTTGCTGGCCAGCGAGGCGGGCGGTTTGAAGGAACCCGTCAGGTTGACCTGGTGCATGAAACCCTCGGTTTCCGCATCGCCCGTGGGATCCTGTTTTTCGCCGTTCGACCACGTGCCGGTATACGTCGCGATGATGCGCGCCGGCAGTTGCACATTCAGCGAGAACGGCACGCGATACTCGGTTTCCGCCCGCTCGCTACCGCTCGCGCTGCCGTATTCCAGCTGCTTCTGCACGCGCTCGAAGCTGAGGCGTCCGCCCAATCGTGGCAGCACCGGCCGCATGAAGCCCGGCAAGGGTAGATCGCTGAGGTTGAGCTGCACGTTCGGCCATACGCGATCGTGTTGCAGGCGCGCGCCGCCGCGCTGGTCGAAGGCCTGGAACTCGACCTCCGAAAAGCTCACGTCGACCGTCCCGTTCTTCAGGAGGCGCACCCCGCTGCGCGCTTCCAGCCTCCCCGTTTCCGTGGCGGCCACCGCGCTATCGATGCCCAGCCGCCGGAAGTTCTCCAGGTCGCCCAGCGCGAACTGATAGCGGAAGCCGGGATTCTGCGTTTCGCGCTCGAACTGCGAGCCGAGCGCGGTGTTAACGCGCAACGACAAGGGCTGCAGGCTGCTGAACAGCCGGGCGACGCCGCCGGCCAACCCCGCGGTGTCCTTTCCCATCACCGTGCGCACCAGCGCGGCCGGCACCAGCTCGATACCGCGCACCAGCTGGCGGTCCGCCTGGAACCGGCGCTGCAGGATCGCCGTCGAATCGGTGTCCGTGGTCAGGATCTCGATGAAGGACGGATTGCGGTCCGTGCTGAAGCGCGTGTTCAGGGTCATGGTCGGACGCAGCCACTCCGCAATGCGCGGCGTCCAGTTGATCGACGACGTCAGCGAGCGCGACGTCTCCCAGCCGACGTCCATGCCGCCCAGCTTCGAGCGCGCGCCGGCCAGCGCCTGCTGTTCCAGCTCGCGCGTCGTGGCCCGGGTCGTCGGCAACAGGTCGCGCGAGGTGCGAATCCCGAAGGTTGCGCTCAACGACTGGAACGGCCGGAACGCGATGTTGGCGTCGGCGTCCAGCGTCTTGCGCGGCGACTCGATGGGCGCAACCAGCGTATCCGTACCCAGGGCAATGATCTGCTCGTAGCGGTACGTCCGGCGTTCCTGCCCGTAGTAACTCGTATTGAAGCCGACGCGCTCGGGCGTAAAGCGCAGGCGCGCCCCCACCAGGCGGGTGAAGAACTGACTGTTTTCGATCGCGCCCGGCGCAAGCAGACGCAACACCGATTCGATGAAGCCGGGCATGACATCGAATTCGTGGGGCTTGATGTCGCGGTTGTACGTCAGCGAACCGTCCACCCCGCGGGCTTCGTTGCGCATGTTGATCGAGGTCGAATTGCCGGCATTGTAGCCCAAACGAAGCGTGATACCATCAACGAGTGCCGAGACCAGCGGATTCGCGGATGGCGTGCGCTTGCGCAGCGACAGGCCGACGCGTGTCGTGCTGGCGCCCGTCTCGCGCAGACCCTCCAGCTGGTCCGCGCGCACGTCGCTCTGCTGCAGCAGCATCGGGTCCTGGCGGTTGCGGCCGTGCGTGACGGTCAGCGGGATGTCCATCCCCCACGCCGCGGGCAGCAGGTTACCGAGCTGCGCCGTCGAATTGAAGTTGAGATCGCCGGCCGCCTGGTAACCTGCGTCCTGATTGAGCTGGCGGAAGAGCGCGCCCTGGTTCGCGTACGAGAAGTTCGCGGTCAGGAAATCGCCACCCTTCACATCAATGGCGACGTTGCCCGCCATGCCCGGATCCTTGAAAGCGGCATCCAGCCGCATGTCATTCAGCCAGACCTCGCCATCGGCCGCGCCAATGCCGCCGTTGTACACCGCAAACGACAACTCGCGGATGGCGGCCAGGTTGGGCGCCCGCGCGCGGTCCTCCATTACGACCGCGTAGGTGCTGTCGTCGCTGAACAGGACGAACGGATCGGTCGTTGTGCGCGGCGCGCGCATCAGCTCGAGCTCGGCGCGCGCCTTCAGCTTGAACCACTGCTCGAAATCGATGACGACTTCCGGCGCCCAGTCGCCCTGCATGACGGCCCGATTGCCGACCGCATCGTTGAGCCGCGTCTGGAAGAGGTAGTAGTTCCGCGCATCGGTACCGACCCGGACGATCAGCCGCTGGTCGCCGCCTGTCCCGAAGTTTCCGTTGCGCGCAAGTGCCCAGAGGTTCAGCCGCCGGTAGTTCATGAAGCTGCGTGGCTGCTGCGGATACCGGAAATAGACCTCGGCTCGGTCGCCCGCCGCCAGCGTGCTGTACTTGATCGCAATGCCCTTCTCGTTGAACTCGGCGCCACCGGCACCGAAGCCCTGCGTCGGATCCTGCAGCTGATCGCCGACCGAGGGCGGTGAGACGTAGTCCGCGCCGTTGGTCAGCCGGCTGACCGGGCTGACCCGCACGTCCGCGCCGAGCGTGCCTTTCTGATCGCTGGTCAGGCCGCGCACGACGCCATCCACATCGCGCTTCACCCAGCGCGAGCCCACGATGCGCATGCGGGCGAGTACGACGTTTTCCTTTTGCGTCGTACTGGCGCTGGTCACCGTCATGCGCAGATGCTTCACGAAGCGCCACGTCACCTGGGACGCGCCGTTGATCGGCAGCCCATCGCGCAGCGGAACGCGGAACAACTGGTAGGCGGGGTTCGTCTGGCTATGGTCGCGCACGAGGTAAGGGGACAGTGCGTCCAGCGGAATGACATAGCGGTGATACTGGCCGTCCTGCGCGTCCAGCACGCCGTTGCCGTCCAGGTCTTCGCTGTCCATGTAGCCGTTCGAGCGCGCGCAGTTCGCACTGATATCGCCGAGCGGCGGCGCGTTGAGGCCGGTGCCCGTGCACTGCTGGTTCCACAGGCCGCGCTGGTCCTTCTCGATGCTCCAGGGCTCGCGCTCTGCGATCAGCGTTTCGGAATCCAGCCGCCCGAGTCCCCAGTCCTGGTTGTCCGGATACTTGCCGGTCGTCAGGCCGTTTTCATCGAAGTAGAACGCATCTTCGCTCACGGTTCCGATGTCCACGATGAGGGCCTGCCCGGTCGCGCCGCTGTTGCGCGCGTAAAACTCGAGGTACTCGCTGCGCGTCAGGTCACTGCCGGTCGTCGAGACGACGGTGGTCATGGAACGCCAGCGTTGGCCGAGCAGCGGACGGGTGTCATCGCCCAGTGTCAGCCACATGACTGGCTCGGGCACTTCCGCACCGGCCACGCGAATCTGCTGGTCGATCAGGCTCGGCTTGATCGGCCCGACGGGTACGCCGTTCTGCAGGATATCATGCTGCCACACCAGGGTGGCGGCGTTGTCGGGCGTGAGCGCGGGTGGCAGGAATGCTTGCGTGCCGTCCAGGAAATCCGGGCGCGAGCCGAGCTGCCAATCCCGGCGACGCAGACTCAGCCGGATCTCGTCCGAGGCTTCGAAGTCGTCTACGTACGCCTCGTTGCGCGTGTTCGGATTGGGCAGCGAGAACGCCATCTCGCCACGCAGGTTCACGAACGAATTCCCACTCAGTCGCAGTCCGGGGATGCGGGCGAGTGCCGACTCCAGCAGCCCGCCACCGAGCTGCAGGTTGGCGCTGGTCCCGCCCAGGAAGATGGAGCCCGGCTCCACGCCGAGCTGCGGACGGCTCATGATCGACTTTTCCGACTGGTACAGTCCGACGAAGTTCAGCTCGCCCAGCGTGCCCAGATGGTAGCGCGTGTTCAGACCAAAGACGCTGGTGGGCGCGATCTGGAACAGCGCATTCTGTTCGAAGGTCGCGCTGATGTCGGCGTTCGGATTGGTCGCGAACAACGATGCCGCGTCGTTGAGCGTGACCATGCCGATCTCGTAGTCGATCTGGTAATCGGTCCCGCGCACCAGCTCGCGCCCGCCCATGGAAATCTTCTCGCTGCCATCGCGGATGCCGATGGCGCCCAGGTTGAAGGACGAGACCAGTCCTTCCACGCGCACGCGATAGCTCAGATTCACCCGGAAGCGCGCGCCGCCCTCGCGCGCAACCGGATCGGGGTTCTCGTAAATCGTCTGGTTGGCATCCGTACCCAGCGCGGCCTTCGCCTCGTCCGCGCTCAGTAACGACGTGGCCGGCGGCTCGTAGAAGGGCCGCAGCGCTGGGAAGATCACGTAGGTGCCGCTGATGCCGCCCGCGCCCGTGCCGCCCGTCGTGCCGGTGCCACCCAGGACATCGCGGCTGGGCTGGAAGATCTGCGCGCCATCGAGCGCGTCGGCGGGCGCGTCTTCATCCAGACCGAACAGCTTGAGATAGGGAACCGGTCCGGCCGACGTCGTGGCAAACGTGCGGCCCGCGCTCTGCTCGCCCAGCGAGATGGTGAGCTGCACCGAACCGAGATCCACCGAGTTCGAGCTGTGCACGCGATAGACGTTGTGCATCTCGTACTCCCACGTCGGCATGCCCGGCTGATGGATCGCAGTCGGGCCGCGGATCAAGCGCAGCTCGGGTGTCACACCGACCGGCGCGCCGTCCGCGTTCATCGTGCCGATCGTGTCGCCCGACTCGGCAACATACGAAACGGCCAGCGCCTCATCCGCGCGCAGCGGCGCGCGCAGCATGATCCACAACCCGCTGGCGTGCACGTAGTAATCGGCTCCCGGATTCAGCCGCTTGAACTGGCCGCTGTGCTTGCGCGTGCGATCCGCGGTCCACGCATCGGCGAGGAAATAGCCGAGCGTGCCCTGCTGCTGCTGGTTGAGCGTGGCCGGGCGCTCGTCGCGATACACTTCGATGCCGCCCTGCGCCGGCAACAGCGAC